>CANJRZ010000013.1 GCA_947476735.1 Sphingomonadaceae bacterium | reverse complement strand
TTTTCCTTCTCGATCTCGGAATTCTTGGTTGCGATTTCGCGTTCGAGCTCCGCGCTCTTCTTTTCGAATGCGAGCTTCGCGGTCGATGCCTCACGCTCGGCGAGCGCCTTTGCGTCGGCCGCGGCCTTGGCCTGCCGTGCCGCTTCCCTGACCGCGTCATGTGCGTCGGCGATCGCATTGAGCGCCTGCTCCCGGGCCTCGGCGATGCCTTCTGCGCCGATGTCGATTCTTCGGCTCGCGGCAAACCTCTGCTTGTCGAGTTCGATCTGGCGGTCGACCTCGCGGAACGCCATCCAGTTCATCGAGCTGTAGGCAACCGCCGCGGGTATCGCGAGCAGCGCGACCGCGCTGACGTTGACCGTGAGCGACTTGCCTGCGAGCGGCCGCATTGCGAGATAGACGATATAGGTCGCCACCATCGAGCCGCCGGTCACGAAAGAGCGCGCGGCCAGCATTTCGGTCTGGTGACCGAAATCCAGCATCAGCGACCGCACCGTGGCAACGGCAAAATAGACGAGCCAGAAACAGACGATCGATAGCACTGCCACGCGAGGTGTGACCGTGGCTCCGCGCGGGCCATCATGGTTCAAAGACATATCTCCGATATATATTCACGAGTGTAAGTATGCCTCTGCTTCGTCGTGACGTTGGTCGAACTGCGCATGCCGTTCATCGAAAGTTCAGCTTTGTAACAGGTCCGAAACGCCGGAACAGCCGCCTTCGAAGGACGTTTGTTGACGACAAATGCCCGCGAAGGACGAAACCATGACCGACGCACTGATCGACAGGAATCCCGCAACAACGCATATCCGGACGGCGCACGACGCCACCGATGATGAAAAGCTCGCCCGTAATCCCGGCGACGAGGATGCCAAGCTGGATGTCGCGCTCGACGAGACGTTCCCGAGCTCGGATGCACCATCCAGCACCCAGCCCGGCAAGCGCAAGGACCCGGCACCGCCATCCGCTTGTGGCGAAGAAACCGAGCAAGCCAGTCAGCGGATGAAGGGCGGCGAATAACGCGGCCGGCAACCATTTCAGGCGCAAGCGCGTAATCAAATTATCCACAGCTTAATGTTGCCGGAATTTGGTCGGGAAAATTTGTTTGTTGCAATGCAGCACGAAACATGATGCCATCATGAACAGAGGCCTTCCAAGGGCTTAAGCGTCCATAAACCATATTGGATGCATGATCCCACCGAGGCTTCCAGATAAGGGGGTTTGGTATGGGCACGCATATGAGACCGGCAGATGGGGCGATGACCCTGGCGGAAATGAAAGAGTTCGCCAGTTTTACCGCTTCCACACAGCGCTACATCCGTCGTTCGCTCGATGTTGGCCTCGGCCGCGACGATGCGCTCGCTCGCTGGTCGCGCGATGTCATCGAATCCGCAAGCATCATGGCGCAGGCACGCGTTTACAACCGGCTCGACCATATTCGCGAACTCGTCCCCGACGACAGCGGACTTGATGCGGTCGAACCCTTTCTTGCACCGCTGATCACCGTCTCGGCTTTCGATCTGGGCCAGGACCGCTTGGCCAGCTTCGGGGCTTATCGCTTCCTGTACGAGCGGCTGATCGGTGCGAATGTCCGACCCTGGTTGCCGGGAGCATTCTGCGCCGCTGCGGCGCTGCCGCATCTTCATCCGGAAAAGCGACGGCTGCTGCTCCAGTCGATCAGCGAAGCCGCCGCCACCGCGCCCGGCTGGTCGAACCGCGAGCCTGTCTTCTTCCCCGAATGGGTCGAAAAAGTCGAAGTTCGGCTTTCGAACTAGGCCCCCGCCAATCTAGCTGCTTTCTTTTGCCGCAGCTCTGCGGAACAAGGCTCGCTGTCCCGGCTTTATGCCGGGACAGCGGGAGATTCGAATTGCCGGCCGTCAAGCTTACCACCCATCGTGTCGAGAAACCCTGGGGCAGGCGGGATCTTGCGCCTCTGTTTGAAGACCAGCCGGCCGACCGTCCGCCGATCGGCGAGATCTGGTACGAAGACCCGGCGGGGCAAGCGCGCGAGCTTCTTGTCAAATATCTTTTCACAAGCGAAAGGCTGTCGGTCCAGGTCCATCCCGATGATAATGCGGCGCGCGCCCGCGGCTTCGCGCGCGGCAAGGATGAGGCATGGATTATCCTATCGGCCGAGCCGGATTCGACAATCGCGCTCGGCCTGACTGAGCCGATGGATGCCGAGGCGGTCCGCGCCGCTGCGCTCGACGGTTCGATCGAACAGAAGCTCTACTGGAAGCCGGTAAGTGCGGGTGAGGTGATTTATTCACCTGCGCGTACCATCCATGCGATCGGCAAGGGACTGCGGGTCGTCGAGATCCAGCAGAATCTCGATCTCACCTATCGCTTCTACGACTATGGTTCCGCGCGAGAACTTCATCTCGCCGACGCGATGGCGGTCTCCGAATTCGGTCGGTTCGCCGGCAATCTCCCGCCGCGTCAGATCAGCGCCGGCCGAACCATCTTTGCGGAGGGCAGAAAGTTCGTCCTTGAGCGCTGGACAATGGCGGGCCGTTTCAAGATCGCGCCGGGTGACGCTACAATTTGGGTGCTGCCGGTTGAAGGGCAGGCGGAGATCGACGGCGAGCCGGCCGAGTTGGGCGACGCGATCCTTATCGAGGGCGTGGTCGAAATCGAAATCGCGCCCGCTAGCGTTATCTATGTCGCTTATCCGGGCTCGCGCGTCGCCGGCGAGTTGCTCGTCCCGTAGTCACGCTGGATATCTGACAAGCGCTGGCAGTCCACCGGATAGCCGAGATGGGCCGGGATGTGCAGCCAGCGCTCGCCGTCGCGGTCTTCGAACCAGGGAGTGACGATATCGATCGGATAGCTGCGGGCAAAAGCCAGCGCGCTTTCGAAATCTGTCGCCAATCCAATTCGTTCAAGATTACGGACCGTCGGAAAGATCATCGAACCCGTGGACATATGCTCCGCAGCACTCCCCCAGATGATGTGGGTGCTTTCGGTACCATCGGCCACCGCCTCTCCCAGCTCGGGCGCCCGCGCGATATAGAAGCGCGTATCGAAACGGCGTTTCAGTTCGTGCTCGGGCAGCCAGCGTGCAAAGGGATGAATGCCATGCGGGTCGAGTCGTAAATAATATCGTTCGAGGATAAGGCTGAGCGGCTCACCAGCATGCAGGGCCGTGCGGACAGCGTCCAGCGTGTCGATATTGTCCAGGCCCTCAATGCCCGGCGCGAGACCGATTTCCTCGATCGTCTCCCGGATTGCGGTGATCCGGTGGGCGAGATCGTCGGCTTCGATCTCGGGTCCTTCGACGAGCAAGTCGCCGCGGCTGGCGAGCAGCCGATCATCATCGTCCACCCGGCCGCCGGGGAATACCATCCGGTTCGCGGCAAATGCCATATGGGCCCCGCGTCCGACCATCGGAATGTGCGGGGGGCCGCCAGGAACTTCGCGCAGCAATATAAGCGTCGCGGCGGGGATCGGTGGATACATTGCTCTTCCTAATTTCGTCCGGCCACGATCGCCAAAGGCCAGCCTATTCTTCTTGTGATGTGCGGGTCGCCCCAGGTCTTGGTCAACTCGGCCAGGAAGCTCTCGAAACGGCCCCGGCCATGGTCGCGTTCCATCGCCCGGATCGCCGACCAGGTGTCGAGATAGCCGATCATGGCTGGTAGTGACCATTCAACTTCGATGAAAAATTGTGGCGCGGCAACAGGTTCGAACGGCAGATGGATATTGCGATATCCATCTTCGACGAGTTGCCGTTCGGTGGGCCAATATTGCTTCAGCGTTTCCAGCCGGAAGGCGTCGATCAGAGGTTCGATAGGACTGCGATTTTCCATGCCTGCATAACATATCAGCACGATCGCGCCGCCGGGTTTCAGGAGCCGCCTTGCTTCAGCGTAAAAAAGGGGAAGTTCAAACCAGTGCGCCGCCTGTGCTGCGGTCAGCAAGTCGACTGACGCATCAGGGAGGTCGCACTTTTCGGCCGTCGCGATGCGAAAGTCGATTTTGGGGTGACGCACCCCGCTCTCGATTTGCCTTAGGCTTGGATCTGCGGCTACGACCTGATCGAAATGCTCGGCGAGCAGCACGGAAAGCTGACCCGATCCCGCGCCGACGTCGAGCGCGAGCCCGCGGGTCGGAACGATAGAGGCCACCCATGCTGCCAGCTGGGGAGGGTAAGCCGGGCGGTATGCGGCATAGGCAGCCGCATGCGACGAGAAATGATCCTTGAATCCACTCACCGGACCGCGGTCAGGAAATAGTCGAGGGCGAGACTGTCGCTGAGGTGAAAGCCGGATGCCGGTGAGAAGCTCAGGCCCTTGCGATCAATCACCCTTAGCCCCGCTGCCTCGATATGTGCTGTCAGCTCATCGGGCGTCAGGAATTTCTGCCAGTCATGCGTTCCCTTCGGCACAATGCCGAAGCCCTCTCCGACATGGATTGTCGCGAGCTTCGACAAGGGCGTCCGGTTTGGAGTGGACAGGATCATGACCCCGTCGGGCGCGAGGATGCCGGCGAGCGCGACGACGAATTCAGCCGGATCGGCGACATGTTCAATCACCTCCATCGAGGTGACGAGATCGAAATTCTCTCCCGCTAGAGCCTCGACGCCGCCGTTGCGATAATCGATCTCAAGCCCCTGGCGCGCGGCATGCAGCCTGGCCACTGAGATATTCTCAGGCGCTGCGTCGATCGCGGTCACCTGCGCGCCGAGCCGTGCCAGTGGCTCCGCCAGAAGGCCCGCACCACAGCCGACATCGGCAGCTCGCCGCCTGCAAAGCGGGCGAATATCTTCGGGTCCAGTGCCCCAATGCAGGTCGATCGTCGCGCGGATGTGCCGTAATCTGGGTGGATTGAGCTTGTGCAGCATCGCCGAGGATCCCTTCGGATCCCACCAGTCGGCGGCCAGTTTGCCGAAATGGGCGGCTTCATCGGCGACGATCGAGCTGTTTTGTTGTGCGCTTGCGTTCATGGCGCCCCCTCTCTATCAGGGCCGCGCCCTTGAGCCCAAGGGCTTTTCCGGCCCGTTGGCCGCTTGGGACACACAATCTTATATGGCGCGCATCGTTATGAAATTCGGCGGAACCTCGATGGCGGGGATCGAACGAATTCGCAACGTGGCGAACCGTGTCAAGCATGAGGTTGATCGCGGCAACGAGGTCGCAGTGGTCGTCTCGGCGATGTCGGGCGAAACTGATCGTTTGGTCAATTTCTGCCGTGAAGCTTCGCCGCTTTATGACCCCCGCGAATATGATGTGGTTGTCTCTTCTGGCGAGCAGGTAACGAGCGGGTTGCTCGCAATCGTGCTCCAATCACTCGGCGTCAAGGCGCGCAGCTGGCTCGGCTGGCAGCTCCCGATCAGAACGAGCGACGCACACGCCTCGGCGCGGATCGAGGAGATCAATTCGGACGCGATCAGCGCCGCAATGGCAGCCGGTGAGGTTGCCGTGATTCCGGGTTTCCAGGGCATGACATCTGACGAGCGCGTCACAACATTGGGTCGCGGCGGATCGGACACCTCGGCGGTAGCTGTCGCGGCGGCAATGCAGGCCGATCGATGCGACATCTACACTGACGTCGACGGCGTCTACACTACCGATCCGCGTATCGTGCCCAAGGCGCGAAAGCTCGCCAAAGTCACCTATGAGGAAATGCTCGAACTGGCCTCAGTCGGCGCCAAGGTGTTGCAGACCCGCTCGGTAGGGTTGGCGATGAAAGAGAATGTGCGCGTCCAGGTGCTATCCTCTTTTGACGAGCCGACTGATAATCCCACTCCCGGCACGATGATTGTCGGCGAGGAAGAACTTGAAGGAAATGCCATGGAACGTCAGCTGATTACCGGCATCGCCTATGACAAGAACGAGACCAAGGTAACGCTGGTCGCGGTCCCCGACCGCCCCGGCGCGGTCGCTTCGATCTTCACGCCGCTCGCCGACGCCAACATCAACGTCGACATGATCGTCCAGAATGTAGCACATGATTCGGGCTCTACCGACGTGACGTTCACGGTCCCCTCGGCCGAGCTTGCCCGTTCGCTCGATGTGCTTGAGCGTGAACGAGGCACGATCGGCTATGATCGCCTCATCCACGACACCAATGTCGCGAAGATTTCGGTGGTTGGTGTCGGCATGCGCAGCCATGCGGGCGTCGCGGCCAAAATGTTCGAAGCGCTGGCCGCGCGCGGCATCAATGTGCTCGCGATAACCACCTCGGAGATCAAGGTGTCGGTGCTGATCCACGAAGATTATACTGAACTCGCCGTCCGCGTTCTTCACACCGCTTATGGACTTGATGCGGAGGACGCCGCTTGAGCGGCCGGGCGCGCCTCACCGCATTGATGGCGCGCGGTGCGGCCTTTCTCGGCAGCGACTATGCGATCCTGGGCGGCGCGATGAGCTGGGTATCCGAGCGCAATCTCGTCGCAGCCATGTCGAATGCGGGCTGCTTTGGCGTTATCGCCTGCGGCGCAATGACGCCGGCACTGCTCGATGCAGAGATCGCGGGGACCAAGGCGCTCACTTCGAAGCCTTTTGGTGTCAATCTGATCACCATGCATCCCGATCTCGATGCGTTGATCGACGTCTGCGCCAGCCATGCCGTCGGCCATGTTGTGCTCGCGGGCGGGCTACCGCCCGGCGGCGCGATCGAGAAGATCAAGGGATCGGGCGCCAGGCTGATCTGTTTCGCGCCGGCTCTGGCGCTGGCGAAAAAGCTGATCCGCTCTGGCGTGGACGCGCTGGTGGTGGAGGGGATGGAAGCGGGCGGCCATATCGGCCCGGTTTCGACATCCGTGCTTGCGCAGGAAATACTGCCGACAATGGCCAGCGAGGTCCCGGTGTTCGTTGCTGGCGGCATCGGTCGCGGCGAAGCGGTCGCTGGTTATCTCGAGATGGGCGCTGCGGGCGTCCAGCTCGGTACCCGCTTTGTCTGTGCGACTGAATCGATCGCTCACCCCAATTTCAAGAAGGCCTTCATCCGGGCGTCGGCACGCGATGCGGTCGCCAGCGTCCAGATCGATCCCCGCCTGCCGGTCATCCCGGTTCGCGCGCTCAAGAACGCCTCGAGCGAACTGTTCACGGCCAAGCAGCGCGAGGTTGCCCAACTGCTCGATGAGGGCAAGATTGAAATGGGGGAGGCCCAGCTCCAGATCGAGCATTATTGGGCGGGCGCACTCCGCCGCGCGGTTATCGACGGCGATGTCGAACATGGTTCGTTGATGGCCGGCCAGTCGGTCGGGATGGTGTCCAGGGAGGAGCCGCTTGCCGATATCGTCGCGACGCTGCTTGAAGAAGCCGCGGCGGCCCTGGAGCGGCGAGAATCGTAGTTCGGTTGGGTTCACGCTCTGCGATCGGCTGGCGAGGCGAGCCCTGCGCGCCTGGCGGTTTAGGCACTAAACAAAGACTCTCGTTGGAATCCCTTCACCGTTTCTGTTAGCGCGCTCAGATGGCCCCCCTGACCGCAACTTCCGCCGCGCGTGAGATACTCACCCGGCTTCATGACGTAATGGCGTCGCGGTCGGCTGCCCAGACAAAGCTCAACCAGGTTGTTCAAATCATCGGCGAGGCGCTCGATACCGAGGTCTGTTCGATCTACCTGTTGCGCGATGGTGTGCTTGAGCTGTTCGCGACCCGAGGCCTGAAGCAGGCGGCCGTCCACGTCACCAAGCTGGTGCTCGGCGAAGGTCTGGTCGGGACTATCGCCGAAAATGTCGAGACGTTGAATCTCGACGAGGCCACCAGTCACCCCGATTTTGCCTATAAACCGGAAACAGGCGAAGAACTGTTCCACAGCTTTGCCGGTGTTCCGATCGTGCGGCGCGAGCAGGCGGTAGGCGTTCTCGCCGTGCAGCACCGCGAGCAGCGCAAGTTTGATGATGTCGAGATCGAAGCGCTCCAGACTGTCGCCATGGTGCTCGCCGAACTGATCGCCGGCGCCGGGCTGATCGACGAGAGTGGGTCAGGAGCAAAGGGCAATCGCGATAACGGGCCGGTTCGTCTCGCTGGCCTGAAGCTCGTCGAAGGAATGGCTAGGGGTAGGGCGGTCTATCACCAGCCGCGGGTGGAAATAGAGCACACCGTCGCCGAAGACATTGAGGTCGAACGCCATCGGGTCATTTCGGCTTTTGCCAAGATGCGCGACCAGATCGACGGCATGACCCGCGAGGCGGAATTCGGCGTTGCCGGCGAGCATCACGACGTCCTCGCGATGTACAAGATGTTCGCCTATGATGAGGGCTGGATTCGGCGCATTAACGAGGCAATCGACAGCGGCCTGACCGCCGAGGCGGCAATCGAGCGCGTCCAGCAACGCACGCGGATGCGGATGCGCGAGATCGCCGATCCGCTGCTCGCTGAGCGGATGCACGATCTGGAGGACCTGTCGAACCGGCTGCTTCGGATTGTATCGGGCCAACTCGGTACTGCAGCCCAGCTCGGCCTGCGGCAGGATTCGATCCTCATTGCTCGAAATCTCGGCCCCGCGGAACTGCTCGAATATGATCGCCGCCGGCTCAAGGGCGTGATCCTCGAGGAAGGCTCGCTCACCGCGCATGTCACAATCGTGGCCCGCGCTATGGGTGTTCCGGTGATCGGCCGCGTCAAAGACGTTCGCCGCATGATCGGCGATGGCGACATGGTATTGGTTGACGGCACCGCAGGCTCGCTGGTTGTCCGGCCCACTGCTCCGATCGAGGAAGCCTTCGAAGCGAAAATGGCAGTCGGCCAGCGCCGCCGCGCTGAATTCGCGGCGATGCGAGATCTGCCCGCCCAGACGAAGGATGGATTGCGGCTGGAGTTAATGGTCAATGCTGGCCTGCGCGACGACATGGCGGCGCTCGATGTCACCGGCGCGGACGGTGTGGGCCTGTTCCGGACCGAGTTCCAGTTTCTGGTTTCCGCGACATTGCCGCAGCGAGAACGCCAGCAGCGGCTGTACAAGGAAGTACTCGACGCGGCCGGCGATCGGCCGGTGATCTTCCGCACCGTCGATATCGGCGGTGACAAAGCGCTGCCCTACATGAACACCAGCGGCGGCGCCGACGAGGAAAATCCGGCGATGGGATGGCGCGCTCTCCGCCTGGCGCTTGACCGCGACGCGCTGATGAAGGTTCAGGCGCGCGCGCTGCTGGAGGCCGCCGCGGGACGCACTCTCAACGTGATGTTCCCGATGGTGTCGGAACCCTGGGAGTTCGACGAGGCGGTGGCGCTGTTCGAGGCGCAGCGCAAATGGATACACGCACGCAATCGCGCCGTGCCCAACCACATCCGCTACGGGACTATGCTCGAGGTGCCGGCGCTCGCCGAGTGTCTCGACATGATCCTGCCCAAACTCGATTTCCTCTCGATCGGAACCAATGACCTCACCCAGTTCCTGTTCGCGGCTGACCGCGCCAATCCCAAGCTGGCAGAACGCTACGACTGGCTAAGCCCGGCCATCCTGCGCTTCATCGCCCGGGTCGTACGGCAAACCCGTGCGGCAGGTGTCCCGATCGGCGTTTGCGGAGAGATGGGCGGCCGGCCCCTCGAGGCGATGGCTCTGATCGGCCTTGGCATCGACCGGCTTTCGATCACGCCGGCAGCGGTCGGGCCGGTTAAGGCGATGATCCGTTCGCTCGATGCCGGCGCATTGCGGACCCGGATGGACGATTTCCTTTCACGCCCGGTGCGCAGCCTCCGCGTGGACCTCACGGCATGGGCGGAAAGCAATGGGGTTGCGATCACCTGAAATGCGCGGCAAACCGTCCCCGACCGGGGGGGCGGTGACGCTGAGGGTGGATCGCGAGCCAATAGAATATTGGCGGCTTGCGTGATCGTCTCGAAGCGTGGAGAAAAGCGCGAATGAACGACGGCGCGGATAACGAACGAGGCCTATTCCCATCGACTGTGGGCGAGCAGCTCGCAGCCGAGCGTGTACGGCAGAAACTCGAGCTCGGCGATATTGCCGCGCGGACGCGCATTCCATTGCGCCACCTCGAGGCGATCGAGAGCGGGAAGCTGGGGGGCCTGCCCGCACTTCCTTATTCGGCCGGATTCGTAAAGAGCTATGCCAACGTGCTCGGTCTCGACGGCAACGCGTTGTCGCGCGCTTTCCGCGTTCAGCTCGGTGATGGACAACGGGCCCATTTCGAGCCTGAGGCCTATGAACCGGTCGATCCGTCGCGGGTGCCGTCACGTCTGCTGGCTATGATCGCGCTGGGTGTCGCGCTGTTGCTCGGCATGGTCTATCTGGTGCTGCGTTTCGAGGGAGACAACAGCGATCTGGCCAAGCTTGCTGCCGATACTGCCCAGGATGACCGTCCGGTCGTATCCAGGCCGGCTCCGCCGCCAACTCCGCTTCCGGTCGCACAGCCTGTCCTCCCGACCGGTCCGATCAGCATCGTTGCGGTCGAGGATATCTGGATCAAGGTTACCGACAATGCCAGCCACGCGGTCCTGCTCAAGGACGTCCTCAAGGCCGGGCAGAGCTATGTGGTTCCCGAGGATGCGGCCGAACCGTCGCTGCGCATTCTGATGCCCCAGCTGGTCAAGGTGATGATCGGTACAACCCAGCTGCCGCCCGTCGGCGCCCCTGACACGCTGGTGCCGGCTTATAGCCTTAAGCGCGATGCACTGGTCGCGATCGCCATGGCCGAGGTGCAAACGCCTGTGTCTGCGCCGGATGCCGCAAGCAATGCCGCGGCCGAACTTGCCGGCCCGTCCATTTTACCGCAGCCCGATGCCGTGCCGCGCCGGCGACCCGGCGACCCGGCCCAGGGTGTTAAGGCTCGCGCGGCCAGCCATATCGACTCGTCTCAGCCCGCGAGAGACTCGGGTCAGCGTCCCCGGCCTTGATCTCCACGGTCTGCAGGCTGCATTATCCTCGCGAAACGTTCTCTGGGGGTTTAATCATCATGAAGAAGGCGTTCCTCGCCCTCCTGTTCCTGTCCGGCAGTGCGCTGCCCGCTTCGGCTCAACAGCAATTGACGGTCGAGGGCAGGGTCGGAAAGCTCGAAAAAGAGATGAAGGCGGTTCAGCGCAAGGTCTTCCCCGGCGGCGCCCAGCAATATTTCGAGCCCGAGATCAAGCCGGCAGTGGCGCCATCCGCGCCGGTCGGTACGCCCGCCGACACGCCCGTTGCAGATCTCACGCGGCGTGTAGATGCGCTGGAGAAAGAGTTCACCCGCATGACCGGACAGGTCGAGCAGAGCAACAACCGGCTCCGATTGCTGGAGGAGCAGTTCAACAGGTTGAAGGGCGATGCGGAATTCCGCCTTAACGCGCTTGAGGGCAAGGCTCCTGCTGCTGCAGCGCCGGGCGCGGCCAGTCTGCCCTATGTCGTGCCCGCCGCACCCGCCGCGCCAACCGGCGGCGCCGGTGCCGCGGCTACTGCGCCCGCTGTGGCCGCAGCTACCCCGGCCGATGCTGGCCGGGACGCCTATCTGGCGGGTTATGCGCTGTGGGAGCAGAAGAAGTTTCCGGAGGCGATCGCCGCGCTGAAGGCGATGTATGCCAAATACCCCAAGCATAAATATGCAAGCTATGCCCGCAACCTTGCAGGTCGCGCATATCTCGACAGCGGTGATAATAAGAAGGCGATCGTCGAGTTCTTCGAAAACACCAAGATCGAGGATGGCGAGCGTGCGCCGCACAGCTATGTCTTCATGGCTCAGGCGTTGATGAAGTTGACCCCGCCCGACGTCAAAAGGGCCTGCACGGCCTATGAAGTGCTTCTCTACAAATATCCCGACAAGGTGAAGGACGGCCTTGCCAAGATGGTGGAAAAGGGAAAGGCTGATGCCAAGTGCCTGTAGGGCATTTGGCCGACGGCTGAACCGTCACCTCCAGCATCATCGCCAAAGGTGGCTGGCAAGTTGAAGCTTTCCCCTGGCCTCATCGAACGATTCCGATCCGATCTGGTCCGTTTGACCAGCGATGGTCGGATCGGCCTCGCAGTCTCGGGCGGCCCCGATAGCATGGCGCTGCTGCACCTTGCGGCGGCAGCATTTCCCGGTCGGGTCGAAGCGGCGACCGTCGATCACGGCCTTCGTCCCGAGGCCGCAGCCGAAGCGGGGCTGGTTGCTGGCGCCTGTGCCGCGCTGAACGTCCCACACCGGATCCTTGAAGTCGATGTCCCGGCTGCGGCGAGCATTCAGTCCGCGGCGCGGCGCGTTCGCTATGCAGCGCTGGCGGACTGGTGTCGCGAGCGCGGCCTGACTGCGCTCGCCACTGCGCATCACGCCGACGACCAGGCCGAGACTTTGCTGATGCGGCTGGCGCGGGGTGCGGGTTTGTCGGGTCTGTCGGGTATCCGCGAGCGCCGTGACCTCGGCGGAATTCTTCTCGTCCGGCCACTGCTCGGCTGGCGCCGCGCCGAACTGGCGGCGCTCGTCGTTAGGATCGATACGGTCGACGATCCCAGCAACGCGGACCTCCGGCATGACCGCACCCGCGTCCGGGCGCTGCTTGCAGCCGTCAGTGCCGAGATCGATCCTTCGCGCATCGCCGCATCGGCAGCCTATCTCGCTGAAGCTGATGCAGCGCTCGAGTGGCTCGTCGACGAAGCGATCCGCAGCCGGGTCGATCGACCCGATCGGGATCGCATCGTTGCCGATGTCGAAGGCTTGCCCCGCGAGATCATACGCCGGATATTGGCCCGGCTGATCGGCGAGACCGATTCGCCGGTGGATGGCCCCACGCTGGAGACCGCGATGACGCGGCTCGACAAAGGGCAGCATGCGAGCGTGGGCGCCCTCAAATTATCGCCCGGAAACCGCATATTGATCGAAAAAGCGACTCCCCGTCGCTGAAAGCGGGGACCGTGACGGTCCATTCCATTGTTATTAATCAGCCGATGCCTATTTTGGGCGGCGAAAGGCAGAACGAACACATGAACGACGAGAAAGAGCCGAAGCCTTCCAATCCCTGGATGAAAAGCCTCGCCATCTGGATGGGCATTCTCCTGGCGCTGGTCGTCTTCGTGTCGATGTTCGAAAGCTCGTCGCGTACCGGCGCCGGCGATTCGATTGCCTATTCCGAATTTCTCGCCCGCGTCGACGAAGGCACTGTTCGCGAAGCGGATATCGGCGATGGCGTGATCAGCGGCAAATATACCAATGGCAGCTCGTTTACGACCAACGCGCCCAGTGACCCGAATCTGATCCAGAAGCTGGCGGAAAAGAATATCACATTCCGGGCTAAGCCGGCCGAGCAGACCAGTTTCTGGATGATCATGCTCTACCAGTCACTGCCCTTCCTGCTGATCCTCGGCATTGCCTTCTTCGTGATGCGCCAGATGCAGAAGAATGCAGGTTCTGGCGCAATGGGCTTCGGCAAATCGCGTGCGCGAATGCTCACCGAAAAGCATGGCCGGGTCACGTTCGACGATGTCGCCGGTATCGATGAGGCTCGCGAAGAGCTTCAGGAGATCGTCGATTTCCTGAAGGATCCTACCAAATTTGCCCGCCTCGGCGGCAAGATTCCGAAGGGCGCGCTGCTGGTTGGCTCGCCCGGCACCGGCAAGACGCTTCTGGCCCGCGCCATCGCAGGCGAAGCGAACGTGCCCTTCTTCACCATCTCAGGCTCCGATTTCGTCGAGATGTTTGTCGGCGTCGGCGCGAGCCGCGTCCGTGACATGTTCGAACAGGCCAAGAAGAATGCGCCGTGCATTGTCTTCATCGATGAGATCGATGCAGTCGGCCGTCACCGTGGCGCCGGTCTGGGCAACGGCAATGACGAGCGCGAGCAGACGCTGAATCAGCTTCTCGTCGAGATGGACGGGTTCGAAGCCAATGAGGGAATTATCATCGTTGCGGCGACCAACCGCCCCGATGTGCTCGATCCTGCGCTGCTCCGTCCGGGCCGCTTCGATCGTCAGGTTGTCGTGCCGCGCCCCGATATCGAGGGCCGCGAGAAGATCCTTGCCGTCCACATGAAGAAGGTGCCGCTGGCGCCCGATGTCAATCCGCGCACCATTGCGCGGGGCACGCCGGGCTTCTCGGGCGCCGATCTCGCCAATCTCGTCAACGAGGCGGCTCTCCTCGCCGCGCGCAAGGGCAAGCGCCTCGTCGCGATGAAGGAGTTCGAGGAAGCCAAGGACAAGGTCATGATGGGCGCCGAAAGGAAGTCCATGGTCATGACCGAGGACGAGAAGAAGGCGACCGCCTATCACGAGGCCGGCCATGCCCTCGTCTCGCTCCATGTCCCCGGTTGCGATCCGCTCCACAAGGTGACGATCATCCCGCGCGGTCGGGCGCTGGGCGTGACGTGGAACCTGCCTGAGCGTGACCGCTATTCGATGACAATGAAGCAGATGAAGGCGCGGCTTGCGCTATGCTTCGGCGGCCGCATCGCCGAGCAGATCATCTACGGCAATGACGAACTCAACACCGGGGCGTCGAACGACATCCAGCAGGCCACCGACATGGCACGTTCGATGGTGATGGAATATGGCATGTCCGAGAAACTCGGCTGGCTGCGCTATCGCGACAATCAGGATGAGATTTTTCTCGGTCATTCGGTTGCGCGCAACCAGAGTGTTTCCGAAGCGACTGCCCAGATGATCGATCAGGAGGTTCGCCGCCTGATCGAGGAAGCCGAGCACGCCGCTCGCACCGTCCTCACCGAAAATCTCGATCAGCTTCACAAGCTTGGTTCTGCGCTCCTGGAATATGAAACCTTGTCGGGCGAAGAAGCCAAGCGCATCATAAAGGGCGAGGATATCGGCCGTGATGATGGCAACAGTCGTGGCCCTGCTGCGCTAAACATCGGCGGCTCGTCGATCCCGAAGAGCAAGCGTCCGGGTGCCGGCGGCGGTTGGGGTGAACCCAAGCCGGCTTGAGACTCGAGGCGAGTGCACCAATGGGCCGCGTCGCGAAAGCGGTGCGGCCTGTTCGTCTCATTTCCTCTTGAACCCTTCTCCCGCCCGCGGGAAAGGGAGCTTTCGTTGAGGAACCCTATGCCTGATACCATTGCCTATAAGGTGCTGTTACCTGAGCAACTCGCCGCGCTCGAACAGGATGGCCTCTTCGCTGGTGCACCGGTCGATCTGGCCGATGGCTACATCCACATGTCATCCGCAGCCCAGCTTGCCGAGACGATATCGAAGCATTTCGCCGGACAAGATGACCTGGCCATTGTGGCTGTCGATCTCGAAGCGCTCGGTTCGGCTCTTAAATGGGAACCCTCACGCGGTGGCGCGCTGTTTCCGCACCTCTACGCGCCGCTCTCGCTCGATGCGGTGATCGCCTACGGGCCGCTAGAATTCGACGAGGATGGTTCGATCCGCTATCCGGTCGCGGGATAGGCTGAGCCGCAAAGCAGCGGACGCCATGAGTGGGGGGCGGAATGCAGGGAGACAGCAGCGCGGGCGGCAACGGCGGTGGACTCAATCCCTATCGGGGCCGGGGCGTGTACGTCATCGTGCTGCTGGTCCTCATCAATATCGTCAATTTCGTCGATCGCCAGCTGCCGTTCATCCTGATCGGCTCGATCAAGGCCGATCTCCAGTTGAGCGACACACAGATCGGCCTGATGGCGGGCCTGAGCTTCGCGATCGTGTACAGCGTCGCAGGGCTGCCGCTCGCCCGGCTTGCCGACCGCGGCAGCCCGCGCAAGGTGCTGGCGCTCGCGCTCGGCGTCTGGAGCATCGCAACCGCGTTGACGGGCTTCGCCCAGAATTTCCTCCAGATGGTGCTGTCGCGTGTGACGGTCGCCGCGGCGGAGGCGGGCAGCACCCCGACCGGGCACGCGCTGATCTCGCGCTCCTTCATGGCCGACAAGCGGGCGATCGCGCTGGCGCTCTTCTCCTGCGGGGTGCCGATCGGGAGCACGCTCGGCCTCGGCCTCGGCGGCTACATCAACGATATGTTCAACTGGCGGGTGGCCTTCTTCATCGTCGGTCTGCCCGGACTGCTGCTGGCCCTTCTCGCCTGGTTCACTCTGCCCGAGGCGCGCAGGGCCGGTAACGAAGGGGCCGCACCCGAAGCCTATGGTCCGGGCCTGCGCTACCTGTTCGCGCTTCCTTCCTTTCGCAACATGGCGGCGGCGTGTTCGCTCTATGCGATCGGCAGCTATGCGATGAATGTCTTCGGTTCGGCCTTCCTCATGCGAGTCCACGGCCTGACGGCGACCCAGGCGGGTCTCGGCTTCGGCCTGGCCTTCGGCGTGGGCGGCGCGATCGGTACCTTCATGGGCGGTTATCTGGGCGACCGCCTTGGTCAGCGCGATCCGCGCTGGCGGCAATGGATACCGGCAATCGGGCAATTCTTGTCCATCCCTACCGCGCTTGGCGCCTGGCTCTGCGCCGATCCGCTGCTCAGCATAATCCTGCTGACCTTCACCTACATGTTTGGGCTACTCTATTTCGCGTGCAGCTTTGCGACAGGGCAGATGCTGGTACCTGAACGGATGCGGGCGACCGCATCGGCGGTGCTTCTCTTCTGTCTGACCCTGGTTGGTTCATCGATCGGTCCGATCGTCGTGGGCAGAGTCAGCGATTTGCTTGAGCCAACTCATGGCGACCTGTCCCTGCGCTATGCGATGTCGCTGATGGCGATCACAATCGCCTGGTCGGGCTGGCATTATCATCGCGCGGCGATCGCATTGCCCGGGGATTTCGCTCGAATCGCGAAGGAAGCGCCGAATGCCTGAAGGCTGTTGCCTGCTATCTTCAGTACTGAACCGCTGCCGCTGCACAGCGAGCTTCAATTTTGCCGCTAGTCTCTGCTAGAGACTGCGCGCGGTTTGGCTGCCGGCGACCCAAAGGGCGCGCACTGGGAATAGTGGGGGATGACTGATCATGGTTTCACAGATCGCGTCGCAACGCATGGATAAGCCGCGTTATTTGCTCGCGCTGGTGCTCGCCCTGATTGCTGCAGTTCTTATTGGCGGTGGTGGCTATCTGATTTCGATCGGCGGCTCCGCTTATTATGTTCTGGCAGGTATCGCGGTGGGCCTGTCCGCTTACTGGGCAGCACGAGGTGATGCGCGCGGTCGCCGGACCTACGGGGCGATGCTCATCGGCACTCTGCTGTGGTCGCTTTGGGAAAGCGGTGTCGATCCATGGGCGTTACAGGCGCGGCTCTTCGCTCCGCTGGTGCTGTCGGTTTGGGTTTTCTGGCCGGTGTTGCGCACCTGGCCGCGCGTCGTTGCCGGTGTTGCGCTTCTCGTCCTGCTGGCCTTCACCGGGTTGATGGTCGGCATGGCCGATCGGGTAGTGAAGCCATCGGAGCCGTCCGCCGCTCTGCCGAGCGGTCGGGGCGACTGGCAGCATTGGGGTAATGATGTCGGCGGCAGTCGCTTCTCGCCGCTTACCCAGATCAACGCGGACAATGTCGGACAGCTCAAAGAGGCCTGGCGCGTCAGCACTGGCGTGGGACCGGTGGGCATCGGTTTCGAAGTGACGCCGCTGTTCGTCCGAGACACAATCTATCTCTGCACGCCTAACAGTGTGATCATTGCGCTTGATCCGGACAGCGGCGCTCGCCGCTGGACATATGATCCGAAGGCAGTTGTTCCCCCGGGTACCGCCTGCCGCAGCGTTGCCCATTATGCCACGCCCGGTGCAAGCGGGCCCTGTGCGGAAAAGATTTTGTTCGGGACCGCGGATGCCCGCCTGATGGCGGTGGATGCGCGCTCCGGCTTGCCATGTCGTGAATTTGGAGCAGGCGGTACGGTCGATCTGTTGCGCGGTCTCGGCAAGGTACTACCCGGATATTATCGGAGCAATTCGGGCCCGGTGGTCGTGCGGGGCAAGGTCATCGTCAATGCCTGGGTGACCGATGGCCAATATGTCGGTGAAGCTTCGGGCGTGATACGCGCCTATGATGCCGTCACCGGCAAGCTCGCCTGGGCCTGGGACATGGATCATCCTGACTGGAACGGCGAGCCGCCCGAAGGTCAGACCTACGCGCCCTACACGGCCAACAGTTGGGCGCCCATGAGTGGCGATGAGACGCTGGGCCTTGTCTATCTGCCGATGGGCAATGCCACGCCCGACTATTGGGGTGGTCACCGCTCGCCGGCGACCGAGAAATACTCAAGTTCGGTCACCGCCCTTGACGTGGAGACTGGCAAGCCTCGCTGGACCTATCAGACGGTGCATCACGATCTGTGGGATTATGACGTCGCATCGCAGCCGACGCTCATCGACCTGCCGATCAACGGCAAGACCGTGCCCGCCCTGATCCAGCCGACCAAGCGCGGACAGATTTTCCTGCTCGATCGGCGGACCGGAAAACCCCTGGCTCAGGTTGAGGAGCGGCCGGTGCCACAGGGCCCCGCACAGGGTGACTTTCTGTCGCCGACCCAGCCCTTCTCGACCGGTATGCCGGGGTTCGACAATGAGGTGTTGTCGGAAGCCAGCATGTGGGGGACGACGCCGCTCGATCAGCTCTGGTGCCGGATCAAGTTTCGCGAGGCTCGTTATGATGGTCCGTTCACGCCGCCGGGCGTGAAGCCAAGCATCACCTACACCAGCTATCAGGGTGGGGTCGACTGGGGGAGTGTTTCGGTCGATCCGGAGCGACGTCTTATGGTCGTCAACTGGAACCGCATGGCCAATTACACGCGCCTCGTGCCCCGGCCGCAAGCCGATGCGATGGGCGTGAAGGTCAGCCCCGATGGTCAGATGCAGCGCTTCCTGCCGGTGCCGCAGGCGGGTACGCCGTTCGCAATGAAGACCGATCCTTTCTGGTCGCCGCTGCTCATTCCATGCACACAGCCGCCGTTCGGCAAGATCACCGTCGTCGATCTCGACACACGGAAGAAGCGCTGGGAGAAGCCGCTCGGCACTAGCCGGGACAGCGGCCCCCTGGGCTACCCGTCCCATGTTCCGCTGCCGATGGGCGTGCCCAGCACTGGCGGATCGATCACCACGCGTTCGGGACTGATCTTCATCGGCGCGAGCCAGGAGCAGGCATTACGGGCTTTCGACATCCGTGATGGCCGCAAGCTCTGGTCTGCGCGTCTGCCGGCGGGTGGACAAGCTACGCCAATGACCTTCGTAAGTCCGCGTACCGGCAAGCAATATGTCGTGATCGCGGCCGGTGGCAATTATCCGATTCTCACCCGGATGGGCGATTATGTGGTTGCCTATGCGCTGCCGTGACGGGCTGTATTAATCAACAGCATTGTCTATTATGTCCGGAGGCAGGGACGATCCCCGCCATAGGAGAGTGACAATGCGACTGCCTGCGATACCCGTGGAGCAATGGCCGTCCGATCTGGTCGATGCGATGCAGGCGGCAGACATGACCCATACCGAGCGCGGCGTCGCGACGGTCTTCGCCAACAGCCCGCCGACCCTGAAGGCGATGCTGGCATTCGGTATGGCGCTGCTGAGCAATTGCCCATTATCGCCCAGGACGCAGGAACTGGTCAGGCTCCGGCTCGCCTTCCTAAACCAATGCGACCTGTGCATGTTGATGCGGTATAGATCGGCGCGTGAGGACGGCCTGACCGAGGAGCATGTTCGCCAGCTTGAGGATTATCGTAACGCGCCCGATTTCAGCGACGCTGAGAAGGCGGTGCTCAATTTTGTCGATATGACGCTGCGCGATCCACAGTCGATCACCCAGGCAATTTTCGATGATCTCGGCCGCTTTTACAGCACGAGGGAAATCGTCGAACTCAGCGCCCTGATCGCTTTCTATGATGGTTTCGGTCGCCTTGAAGCGATCCTCGATCCTGTTGAACTGCTGCCCGCCTCCTATCAGGACCCGTCGGTCGAGCGCGCGCCCTGGCGTGACGAGTGGGAATTGGTCCGCCGCTGAAGCCTGTGCTAAGCCAAATCGATTAGGAGACGCGCGGCATGAACAAGGAAGCCTCCGACTGGTCGAAATATTGGGGCCAGGCCAGCGCCCTCGGCATTGGCGGCGCGACCGTCCCGGCATCCTTCTATACGTCTCAGGAGCAGTTTGACGCCGAACGGGAAAAGATTTTTCGCAAGGTCTGGCTGATGGCCGGGCGCGAGGCGGAAGTGCCGGAGCCCGGCAGTTTCGTTCGCATCCCGATCCCGCCACTCGACACCGAGGCGGTGATCGTGCGCGGCAAGGACGGCACAGTTCGCGCCTTCTACAATGCCTGCCCTCATCGCGGTGTCGCGCTCGTCCGCGAATGCCACGGCAAGACCGGGCTATTCGTCTGCCCTTATCATGCATGGTCGTTCGCTACCGACGGCAAGCTCATGGGGCTGCCCGGCGCCGAGGACTTCCCGCATGTCGACAAGGCGACAACCGGTCTGACGCCGATCCATCTCGACATCTGGAACGGCTTCTACTTCCTCAATTTCGGCGAGCAGCCAGAGCAGACCCTGCTCGAATTCCTTGGCGAGTTCGCGACCTCGTTCGGCGACATGCCGTTCGAGAATTATCCGCACGTCATCGAGATCGCGCAGGATATCGAGGCTAACTGGAAGACCCTGACCGATGCGTCGAACGAGGGCTATCACGTCAACGCGCTCCACAAGGAATCGCTCGGCGCGATGATGACCACGCGCGAGAACCCGCTCAACAATTTCTACGATCCGATCTTCAGCGGCCCGCATGTGTCGAGCACGACCCAGGCCAATCCTGACTGGCGGCCGGATGCGCCGGTGGTGCTGTTCGCTTATGCCGCCGCCGCCTACAAGGTTCAGCCCGGGCTCGCCAAGCAAGAGGACCACACCCATGGGCAGGCCACCTTCGCTGAGCATCCGATGGTCAATCGGGTCGGGCTTCCCGCCTTCTCGGTCGAGACAACGCAGATATTCCCCTTCTCGGTCCTCCAGATGCTGACCAATCGCTATATCTGGTTCCAGTACTGGCCGGCCGGCCCGAACCGTACGCGTGCCGCCACGCGCCTCTATGGGCCCGCGGCACCCGCCAACTATCGCCAGGCCTTCGCCGAGGCGCACATGATCGCTTATTCGCGCGACATCATGACCGAGGATACCATCGTCACCCAGATGCAGCAGGCGGGGCTCAACAGCGGTGGCGTCAAGGACGTCGTCCTCGGCGAGCATGAATATATGCTGCGCTACACCCATGAGGCTGTGTTGGGTTTTACCGAGGGCTGAGCGGCGATGGCTGAACGCAAGCCCCGCCGCCCGCGCGATCCCGGGGCGACCCGCAAGGTAATCCTCGAGGCGGCGATGACGCATCTCGCCGAATATGGCCCCGACGGGCTCAGCCTATCCGAGGTGGCGCGGGCGGCCGGGGTCAATCGCGGCACCGCTTATCAACATTTCGAGACGCGTGAAGCGCTCATCAAGGCGACCCTCGCGCGCGTCTCCGAGACGATGCGCGAAGCTGTTTTCGGTGGCCCGGAGATGGAGGGTGAGCGGCGCGAGCAGGGCGCCGGGCCGATGGAGTTCACCGATCGCATCGCCCGTTTCGGGATGGAAAATCCGGAGTTATGCCGGGTCTGGTTGTTCGATCTGCTGGCGTCCGACGATCCTGCAGCCGATCCCTTCTGGAAGGAATATGCCGGTTCGCTTGCGCATTTTACCGCATCGGACAAGGCGGAGGAGGGGGTCGATTCCGAAGTGCTGTCGGTGATCCTGGTAGCCAGCGCCTTTCTCTGGCCGGTATGGGCGCGCGGGCATGACAAGGACGGCAAGGAACGACGGCATCTCGCCGATCGATTTGTCCGGGAGACGATGCGGCTCAGCATGTATGGCAGCATGAAACCCGCGGAGTTTCCGGAAATCGCCGAGCGGCTGGCGAAAGCGACGAAGCAGCGCTGACGGGGCTCGACGGGAGCGTGATTTTACACTAATAATGAACAGTACTGTTGATTATAAATCGCAGTCGATCGGGAGAGTGGATGTGACGGAACCGACCGCCTTATTGCCCAAGGGTTTCGACGAGCTTGCCCCCTTCATCGCCGAATGGGGTAGCCTAGAGACCCAGGACGAGCGCTATATCCGGCGCCAGAGCCTGTCGATGGAGCGGCTCCAGGCCTATTATGACGCGGTCCAGCCACGGCTCGGGGCGATCTTCGATCATCTCGACAGCTTTCCCTACGGCCCGGCACTGCCCGAGCCCGAGGCGCTGTTGTTCCGCGTCGTCCTGGCGATGTCCGAGGTCGCCCAGGCGGTCGAGGTCTACGGCCAGCCGACCGTGCCGCATGCGCCGGCCAACCACAGTGTCACGATCCGGGTCCCCAATCGGGCCTGAGCGCCATCCCATTTGTCCTGAGAGAGCCGCGCCATGAACAAGGAACTGAGCGACTGGAACAAATATTGGGGCCACGCCTGGAAGCCGGTTCCCGATGTCGAGCGGATTGACGCGGCGGACTACACCTCACCCGAGGTGTTCGAGCGCGAGAAGGACAGGATTTTCCGCAAGGCGTGGCTGATGGTCGCGCGGCAGAGCGAGGTCGCCGAGCCCGGCGATTTCATCAAGATCGAGGCTCCCACGCTCGACACCGAGGTGGTTATCGTGCGCGGCAAGGACGGGGTGATCCGCAGTTTCTACAATGCCTGCCCGCATCGCGGCGTGGCACTTGTCCGCCAGTGTGAGGGCAGGACGGGGCTGTTCACCTGTCCATATCATGCATGGTCCTTTTCCACCGACGGCAAGCTCAAGGGCCTCCCCGGCGCCGAGGACTTCCCGCATGTCGACAAGTCGACGACCGGCCTGACGCCAATCCACACCGGTGTCTGGAACGACTATATTTTCATCAATTTTGCCGAGACGCCGAAGCAGACGCTGGCCGAATATATGGGTGAGTTCGGCGAATATTTCGACGACATGCCGTTCGGCGAATATACCCGTGCGGTCGAGATCATCCAGGACCTGCCGACCAACTGGAAGAACTTCAACGACGCCTTCAATGAAGGCTATCATGTCCAGGTGCTGCATCCGAAGTCGTTGCCGATGGTGCCGACGCGGATCAATCCGCTCAACCACATGTACGATCCGATCTACCTGGCGCCGCATTCGTCGGCGACGATCCAGAGCAACACCGATTGGGTACCGACCGGAAAGGTGATGCTCTTCGTCTATGCCTCGACCGGCGTGTCGTTCATCCATGTTGACGGTCCCGAGGAGCAGGCCGCGAAACCGCGGCTGTTTACCACCGCGCGCGGCATCAACCGGATCGGGCTGCCTAACTATTCCACCTCGACGATGAATTTCTTCCCGCTCAGTCAGTTCCAGATCCTCGCGGACCGCTACATGTGGCTGCGCTACTGGCCGCTGAGCCCCGACAAGACCCGTTTCATCGTCCGCATGTATTTCGGCGCGCCGCCCAGAAGCCACCTTGAGGAATTCGCCGAGGCATTTCAGCTGGCGAGCACGCGCGACGTCTTCACCGAGGACGTGTCGATGACCCGGCTCCAGCAGCAGGGGATGAAGAGCGGCGGCGTGAAGGAGGTGGTGCTCGGCGAGAATGAGCACATGATCCGCTTCACCACTCAGATGATCCGGGATTACATGAACGCCGAGGATTGAGGCGTTAGCGTCTTGTCCCGATCCAGATGATATGGTGGGCGCCCTTGCGCCCGCCGGTCGCGCGGACCTTCACCTCGTCGACGTTCATTCCCGCACGCCCCATCCGCTCGGCGAAAGCCTTGTCGGGATAGGCTGACCACACTGCCAGGACTCCGCCGGGGACGAGTGCGGCGCACGCGGCGCGCAGGCCATATTTGCCATAGAGCCGGTCGTTGTCCGGGTGGATCAGCGCATCGGGGCCATTGTCGACGTCGAGCAGGATTGCGTCATAGCCGGCGCCGGGCGCGGCAATCGCCTCGCTGACATCGCCGAGCCGGATCGTCACGCGCGGATCGTCGAGGCTGTTGCCGTGAAGATGGGCGAGCTCGCCGCGTGCCCAGTCGACGATTCCCGGCACCAGTTCGACGACGACGATCTCCGCCTTGGGTGGCAGCAACGCCTGGGCCTGACGCAAGGTAAAGCCCATGCCGAGCCCGCCGATCAGCATCCGCGGCCGGGACCGGTCCTGGATGCGCTCGCATGAGAGCGTCGCCAACGCTTCTTCGGAGCCGCGCAGCCGGCTGCTCATCAACTCATTGCGGCCGAACAGGATCATGCGATCCGCGCCGCGCCGCATCAGGCGTAGTTCGCCCCCGCCAGGGATGGCGGCAGTGTCGATCTGTTCGAGCGGGATCAAAGGGTCAGCGCGTCTTGGCTTTGCGGGCCGCGTAACGCGCGTCGCGTTCGGCCTTCTTTTCCGCTTCGGTCTTGGGAACGGGCTTGTTCGCTTCGGCCTCGGCGGCCCGTGCCGCTCGCTCGGCCTTGGCCTGCTCGATTGCGGCCTTTTTCGCGGCGCGCGCTGCGGCCTGCGCCGCCTCGCGTGCGGCTTGAGCGGCCCGGCGTTCGGCGGCTACAGCCGGGTCGATCTGCGGCTTGGACTGCAGCTTGGCAAGCGCTGCGGCTTTAGCCTGGCTGGCGCGGGCCAGTCGCTCCTGAAAATCGTCCTTGAATGCCGGCATGGAGGAAATCCTGTCTGATGAGGCGGATGCACCGGGTGCCCCGCGGGTGTTGCCGGGCGCCTTAGCAAGTTTTTGGGCGATGTCGCTGGTCTAATGCGGCAATCGCGGCGACATCCTGACAAGAAACATTCCCGGAAACCTATCTGGCAGCGCGTCACTCCCCTGTGCGGTTTGGGATCTTGTTAGGAAGCTTCTTGCCCTTGGTGCGGCGTGAAGGGACCTGCACAGGGTTCTTTTTCTTCCAGTCGCCCCAGCGCATCGGTCCATCGGGCGTATCGATGATCTTGTCGTCGAGCGAGTCGGCCATGTCGGCTTCCTTGTAGGGACCGCAAAACATGGCCCGCCGTCGATGACATGTCCAATGTCATCGACGGCGATTCGTCTAGCCCTGGGATTAGTCCGGATATTGCGAGGTCCAGGCTGCGGGATAAGGCGGTGCCCAGGCCGGCCCGCCCACCCAAGTCGTGCCACGTGGCGCAACATGGGCTTCCAGCGTCCCGGCGCGGGTGATTGCATCCTTCATGGCCGCGTCCCGGCAGGACGGGACAATACTCGTCGCGGTGTCGTTTTCACCCAGTTTGCCGCGCAGGAAGCGGGCGGTGAGACGAATGCGATGGCGGAATTCGGCGCGGCCTGCCGTGCTGCTGAGATCCAGATCGGCATAGCTGACCGTCTGCGAGAGGGTCTGCACACTTTCGGGCATCGTGCCAACGTACCGGCCGGTCACGACCAGCTCTTCATTGCTCTGGGCGAAGGCCGGCGAGGCGAGGCCGGCAAACGCCGCGCCCGCAATCAGCCAGGCAGCGCGTTTGGGAAAAAGCAGTGTCATTTTGACATCCTTCCAAAAAAAAGCCGGCCTCCGGCGAGGAGGGCTCGTTCCGGAGCCGACCTGCCAACAACACATAGGCGGTACTCCCTGTTCCGGTGGCGGTCGCACGTCTGGGCAAGGCATTATGGTTACTGTGCTATTAATCACCTCGGGCGAACGACAAGAGGAGCATGACGGGCTTCGGTATCAGGGGCGAAGCGATTTCGATGACAAGAGCGGTTCATTTCATCATCGCGGCCTTCGCTTTTTCTGGAGCCGCAGTTTCCGCCGCGCCGCCCGCCGAATGTGCGAAGACGGACAGCCGGCTTGACGCTGTGATCTGTTCAGATTCTCAAATGCGTGATTACCAGAGTCGAATTGCGGCCGCCTACGGCCGTGCGCTGGCGATGTGGGATGGTGCGATTGCATCCTATGTGCGGCGCGATCAGCAGGAATGGTCGATCGCGTTCCGTACGATGGAGACAGTGGAAGCTGCTATCGACGATGATTGCCTGCTTTCTGATCGAGATTGCATTCGCGCGGAAATGCGTCGTCGTGTCGATGATATGGAGAGCGGCGCCTATGTCCATTCGGGGGTTTATCGTGCCGCCAATGGCATGAAGCTGTTGCTGCACCCTGATCTCGCTACCAGCTATCGCGTCCGCGTCTATGATCCTGCCCGCCTTCCCAAGGCGGACATCGTCACGCTCGCGGGTGGCCAGGCTGCGCAGTGGGACGGCCCTCAACGGATGGTATCCGCCATGGGCAATGCCAATGGTCTCCCCTTGGCTGCGGGTGACGGCTGCACTCTGCGACTGACGCCGCGACCACTGTCGATCGAGGTAGCCCAGACCGGTTCCTGCCAGGGAAACCGCTTCGATGGCAGTTATAGCCGCCTGATCGACGAAACGCTGCGAAGCTACGAACTGGAGCTTCACTGACCCGGACCTGCCGGCCGCAGTTGCTAGGTGCTGGCTTGCTGTCTAGCGTGAGGTCATGAACAGCGAACCAATATCCTATGCCGGCGGCTGCCTGTGCGGCGCGGTCCGTTATGCGGCGTCCGGCGAACCGATCGTCAGCGGGCTTTGCTATTGCCGCGATTGCCGTCGCGCTTCCGGCTCTGCTTTCATCCCCTTCATGCTGTTTGATGCGGCTGCAATCCACTTCAGCGGTGAGACGGTTCAGTTTCGGTCGCCCGCACTGCGGGGCGGAGAAGCGACCCGCAACAGCTGTCCGAAATGCGGTGGCCTCGTCTTTGGTGGCGTGGTCGGGGTCGACGAGGACCACACCATCTATGCGGGAACGCTCGACGAGCCCTCGCACTTCGCACCGGTGGTGGCGATCTTCACCCGCGACCGGCCTGAATGGGTAACGGTACCACCGGGCCTGGTCAGTTTCGAGACCATGCCCGACTGAGCTACCGGGCCGCCCATTCGACCAACGCCCTGCACAGTCGACGACGGTCAAGTGGCACGGTTGAACCGGCGCAGGTGTCGGTTCAACCTCCCGCTTCAACAAGGGAGACTATCGATGCGCTTCAACAGGCTCTTCTCCGCGCTTGCCGGCGCGGCCCTGCTGCTGTCCGGCGCGGCCCAAGCGAAACCTGAAGCGTGGCTTAGCGGCGCGGTTTCGGCGCAAAGCCGGCCGGCGGCTGCGGTCAAGCTCGACGAAAGCCGCAAGCCTGCCGAGATTCTCGACTTTTTCGGCCTCAAGCCGGGAATGGCGACGGCCGACATCATGACCGGTTCGGGCTATTGGGCCGAGATCATGGCTAATGCGGTCGGTCGCAAGGGCAAGGTGACTGCCTTCGAGCCTGCCCAATTCTATAATGATCCGGAAGAGCAGAAAATCTGGAAGGCATTGACCGATCGGCGCAAGGATATCGAGTTCGTCCGCTATCCCTTCGAGGCCTTTTCCGCGGGCGAGCGCCGGTTCGACTTTGTGATCATCAATCTCAGCTATCATGATCTCTACTGGGAATCGGCCGAATATAAGATCCCTCGCACCGACCCGCAGGCCTTCCTCAAGGAACTCTATGCAGCGGTGAAACCTGGCGGTGTCGTTGGTATAGTCGACCATGTGGGCGAACCGGGCGATACGCGCGCGGTCGTGGAGAAGCTCCACCGGATCGATCCGGCGAAAGTAGAAGCCGATTTCAAGGCGGCCGGTTTCCGGCTTGAGGCAAAAAGCCCGCTGCTCGCCAATCCGGCGGACGACCATGGAAAACTGGTCTTTGATCCCAGCGTGCGTGGCAAGACCGACCGCTTCGTTTATCGGTTCCGCAAAGCGAGATAGTCAGAAAGACCGGTTGGCTCGCCGGGTCGGATGGCGCAGGGTGCCATCTGATTCCGGGGAGACCATCATGCACATCTCGCTCTATCACGCGACCGTACCGACATTCCTGCAAGTTCTGGGCGCCATGTCCGGCCTGATCGACAAGGCCGAGGCCTATTGCAACGAAAAGGGGCTCGAACCCTCGGCCTTGATCGATGCCCGCCTTGCTGAGGATATGCACCCGTTCGCCTGGCAGATTAAATCAGTCGTGGCCCACAGTATCGGTGCAATCGAGGCCGTTCGCAGCGGCCAGGCAGGGCCTGATCGAAGTGATCTGGCTACCGATTTCGCCGGGCTCCGTGCCAGAGTGACGAACGCGGTCAAGGGACTGGAGACGGTCGGCTACAGTGAGCTGGACGCCTATATCGGCAAGCCGGTCATCTTTAGCGCAGGCGATCTCAAGATCGAGTTCGTCGCGGAGGATTTCCTCTTCACCTTCTCGCAGCCGAATTTCCATTTTCATGCAACGATCGCATACGGCATCCTGCGTCATATGGGTGTGCCGATCGGCAAGCGCGATTATCTCGGCCAGTTGCGGACGGTCGGTTCGGGTCTCTGAGCAGGGACATGAAAAGAGGCGCCGGGGAACCGGCGCCTCTGTATCTTCGGTGACACTGAGCTAATCAGTCTCGATCCCAGCGATCGCGGCGATGATCTCGACGGTCGTCGCGCCGATCATCATGCCGGTCACGATCCCAATGCCGGTCACGATCCCAACGGTGACCGCGATCCCAGTGCCGGTCGCGGTCGTAGCGGTAATAGCGCGACGGATAGGCATAGACATATTGCGGATAGCCATAGTCATATCCGTAACGGTCATCATCATATCCCCCGCTCGATATGCTGATACCGACCGAGGTCCGAGCCGAGGCAGCGCCCGGGATCGCCAAACCGGCTAGCGCTACCGCGGCAAACAATGCAGTTTTGATACGCATCTCAACTCTCCTTACGCATTTGCGGCGTTGGAGCATGATTAGCGTCGCGACGATGAGACTGGCCTGAACACGTCCGACAGGCGGCGTTCATCCTGGTATCTATGGGAGGAGGTCGGCTTCAGGGCCTGCCGATAGAGGTATATTCAAACCCTGCGGCGCGCATCTGTTCGGGCCGGTAGATGTTGCGCAGGTCGACGATTCTCGGAGTCTTGAGCAGGCGTTTGACCCGGTCGAGATCGAGCGCGCGAAACTCGTTCCATTCGGTGACAAGGACGAGCACGTCGGCATCCTCCATGGCGCCATAGGCATCCTCGGCGAACTCGACATCCTCGAGCAGTAATTCGGCCTGGCGACGCCCTTCGGGATCGAAGGCGCTGACTTTGGCGCCATGGTCCTGCAGCACGCGGACGATGTCGATCGCCGGGCTGTCACGCATATCGTCGGTATTCGGCTTGAAGGTGAGCCCGAGCAAGGCAATCTTCTTATCCTCGACCGAGCCGCCGGCGGCGGCGATGACCTTGCGTCCCATCATCCGCTTGCGCTGGTTGTTGACGTCGACAGTCGCTTTCACGATCTGCATCGGGCTCTCGAAATCCTCGGCGGTCTTGAGAAGCGCGGTGGTGTCCTTGGGAAAGCAGGAGCCGCCATAGCCGGGGCCGGCATGGAGGAATTTGCTGCCGATCCGGTTGTCCATGCCGATTCCGCGCGCCACCGCCTGGACGTTGGCGCCGGTCTTTTCGCACAGGTCGGCGATCTCGTTTATGAAGGTGATCTTGACCGCGAGGAAGGCGTTGGCGGCATATTTGATCAGTTCGGACGTCTCGCAGTCGACGAACAGAATCGGGACCTCGCGCAGCGACAATGGACGGTAGATGTCGCGCAGCACCGCTTGCGCACTTTCACTCTCGGTCCCGCACACCACCCTGTCGGGGCGCATGAAATCCTCGATCGCTGATCCCTCGCGCAGGAATTCGGGATTTGAGGCGACCTCGATGGTGAGATCGGGCCGCGACTTGGCGACGATGCTGGCGACCTGCTTGGCGGTTCCCACCGGCACGGTCGACTTGGTGACGATCAGGCACGACCGCGTCACGGACTCCGCGACCTGCTGGGCGGCGGCATAAACATAGCTGAGATCGGCATGACCGTCGCCTCGGCGCGACGGCGTGCCCACCGCAATGAACACGGCTTCCGCGTCCTTGACCCCTTCTCTGACGTCGCTGGTGAACTTAAGTCGCCCGGACCGGCTGTTGCGCTTCACCAGCTCGTCCAGTCCCGGCTCGTAGATCGGGATCTCGCCGGCCCGTAACTTGGCGATCGTCGCCTCGTTGATGTCGACGCAGGTTACTTCATGGCCGAACTCGGAAAAGCACGCTCCCGAGACCAGGCCCACATATCCCGTGCCGATAATCGCTAATCGCATTGTCTATCCCTTGCGTCGTCGGGGCAGCGCCATGACGCTTGCTTGGGTGCCGTTTCGACGCAATTTTTTACACTGGCAATACAGTCTGAACGCAGGAGAGCGATTATCCGACGATCGCCGCCGTTCCGTCAGAGCGGGATTTTGTACACCCTGGCCGCATTGGTGCTCATCACTTTCCGGCGGGATTCCGGGTCGAGTTTCGAGAGACCGTCCTCAATCTGTCCCATAGGATCGGGATGGAGGCAGACAATGTGCGGATAGTCGGTCTCGAACATGCAATTATCGACCCCGACCTGCTCGATGACATGGCTGAGATCGCGCTGCTCGAACCAGAAGCAGCCGTAGAAATTCTTCCTGAAATATTCGGAAGGTTTGTACAGCAAATTTGGCTTCTTGAGCAGCGACTTGAACTGATGGTCGAGCGATTCGAGGATGAACGGTATCCAGCCGATGCCGCTTTCGACCGAGACGAATTTGAGCTTCGGAAAGCGGTCGAGCAGGCCGGAATAGATGATGTTCCCCATCACCCGTCCATT
>CANJRZ010000012.1 GCA_947476735.1 Sphingomonadaceae bacterium | reverse complement strand
GTTCGTCTTGCCGGATGGGAGACACTTCAGCAGGATCAGGCACTACAATATGATCTCGCGATCGACCGCAACGGCAGGATGTCCGCGATCAATCTCGAAGCAGCCTGATCAGGCTGCAGCAGCCTGCTCAATGCCCCCCGCTCAGATCCCGTCCCTCGATGAACCCCAGCAACTTTGTAGGGCTGAACGGCAGGTCGATCGCTAGCTCGCCGAACGGCGTCAGCGCGTCGATGATCGCGTTGCACAGGGTCGGCGGGCCGATGATCGCGCCGCCTTCCCCCACCCCGCGCATGCCGCCGGTCGATTTGGACGGGGTGTTGCGATGGTGGAACTCGAACTCGGGCACGTCGGAAATCGTCGGCAGCAGATAATCCTTATAGGTCGCCGCGGTCGGATTGCCGCGCGCATCGAAGGCGATCTCCTCGAGCAGCACACACCCGATCCCCTGGGCGAGCCCGCCAGCGATCTGTCCCTCGACCACCGCGGGGTTGATCACCGTTCCGCAATCTTCGGCCGACATCCAGCGTTTAATCTCGACGAAGCCGGTCTCCGCACTGACTTCGACGACGCACAAATGGGCCGCGCTGGTCATCACCATCGGTAACCCCTGATAGCGATATTGCGCCTCGAGCCCGCTCACCATCCCTTCGGGCAGACGTGCGGGGTGGCCGTGAGCGACCTCGGCCAGTTCGCGCAGGGGCATCGACATCTCGGGCGCGCCCGCGACATGGATGACGCCGTCGTCGATCGTGATGCTCTCGGCGTTGGCATTGAGCATATGCGCGGCGATCGCCTTCACCTTCTCGACCAGCATGTCGGACGCTGTGAAGGCGGCGCCACCCGCGATCACGCCCTGCCGGCTACCGGCCGCGCCCGGCCCGAAGGCACCGGTCGAATTGTCGCCCTCGAACACCGTGACATCCTCGTAGCGCACGCCGATCCGGTCGGCGATCACCTGGGCCATGGTGGTGGCAGTGCCATGGCCTTGCGAGTGGGTGCTCAGGGACGCGGTCACCCGACCGGTCGGATCGATGCGCACCTGCGCGAACTCGCCGGTCATAGACGACATGATCCCCGACACTGCGGTCGGTTCGATATAGGTCGCGATGCCGAGGCCGAGATAGCGGCCCTCCTTGCGCGCCGCGGCCTGCTCCTTGCGGAAGGCGGCGACGTCGAACTTCTCGAGCAGCATCTCCATGCATTCATGCGGAGTGATGTCGTCGACCATGATACCCATGCCCGTCGTCGCGGGCTGATCGGCGGCGGTGATCAGGTTGCGCCGGCGGATCTCATAGGGCTCGATATTAAGCCTGCGCGCCGCCCGGTCGAGCGCCGCCTCGCGGATCAGCGATTCCATCTGCCAGGGGCCGCGATAGGCCGCCTGCCCCGGCGTATTGGTGTAGCAGCCGCGCGTGACGAACCCGTAATCGGGCATTTTGTAGGCAGGCCACATGAACAGATGCACCGCAAGATTATCGCCCGGGCCATGCGGAAAGGCGCCATTGTTGTTGTCATAGTCACCATGACCGCAGGTCATGTGTCCTTCGGTATCGAAACCGAGTTTCAAAGTCATTTCCTGCTCGCGGGCCTGGTTGGCGCCGATGAAATACTCATAACGATCTTCGATCCACTTGAGCGGCCGGCCGAACTTCAGGGCGGCGATCATCACCGCCGTCTCCTCACGCCACGGATTATTCTTAAGACCGAAGCTGCCGCCGACATCCTTGGCGATCACCTTGATCGACATGTCGGGAATATCGAGCGTGAGGGTGACCCAGCGCGCGACCAGGTGGGGGCTCTGGCAGGTGATGTAGAGCGTGAACTCTTCGGGCCCGTCGCGGGTGGCGACGATCCCGCGCGTCTCCATCGGCGACTGGGCAACCCTCTGGTGGACGACATGCTCCTCGATCACGAAAGCCGACTTGTCGAGCTTTGCCTGGAGTTCGGCGCCGATCTCGTCGACCCCGGTCATCCCCGCCATATTGTCCGCCATCGACGGATGGACAGGCGCTCCGGTCCGCGCCTGAGCCATGGTGATGACCGGGTCTTCCTCCTCATATTCCAGCTCGATCAGCGAGCATGCGTCCTCGGCGATATGGCGCGTATCAGCGACCACCATCGCGAACGGCTCGCCGACATGGGCGATGCGCCCTTCGCACAGCGGCGGGGTTCGAACAGGCACCTCCTGCTCGACGAAGAAGCCGCGCATCCGCACCGTCTGATCGGCGAAATCCTCAGCGGTATAGATCATGTGGACGCCGGGCACTTCCCGTGCCGCACTGGTGTCTATCGACACTATCTTGCCGCGCGCGATCGGCGTCCGCGCGAAGGCGCAGTGGAGCATACCGGGCAGGGCAATATCATCGACAAACTGGCCACGCCCGGTCAGCAGGCGCGGATCTTCCTTCCGCGGCATACGCTTGCCGATGAAGCGTCCTGCGGGAATCCCAGGCGCATTCATGCATGCTCTCCCGCATCGGCCATGTTCGAACCCGAAAGCCGGCGGCAGGCGCGCTTGATGCCCTGATAGCCGGTGCAGCGGCAGAGATTGCCCGACAGTGCCCCGACCAGTTCTTCCTCGCTCGGCCGCGCCCCGCCCTGGGTCAGCGCCGCCAGCGTCATCACGAATCCCGGTGTGCAGAAACCGCACTGGAGCGCATGCTCGTCGCGGAACGCCTGCTGGACCGGATGGAGTGTGCCATCCGGTGCCGCGAGACCTTCGACGGTGACTACATCCGCGCCGTCGGCCTGGACCGCGAGCATCAGGCAGGAGCGCACCGCGCGGCCATCGACCATCACCGTGCAGGCGCCGCAGACGCCATGCTCACAGCCGACATGGACCCCGGTATAGCCCGCGTCGCCGCGCAGAAAGTCCGAGAGCGAAATGCGCGATTCGACGGTCCCGCTGTGACGGCGGCCGTTGATCGTCATCGCGATGTCATGGTCGCTCATGCGGCCTCCCTGATGTCGAGCTTCTCGCGCAGCTGGCGGGCGAAAATGCGCCGGCCGACGGTGCGGCGATATTCGGTGCTGGCATGATGGTCGGTGAACGGCGCGGTGTCGGCGACCGCCAGCCCGGCGATCGCCTCCGGATCGATCTCGGACAGCGCCTTGCCGACCAGCGCCGCCTCGGCCTGAACCGCCGCGATCGGCGTCGGTCCCATGCCGAACCAGGCGATCCCGGCGCGCGCGATCCGGCCGCCTTCGACCGTCAGCGCGCCGACCAGCCCGACCAGCGCGAAATCGCCGGGCCGCTGGGTCACTTCGCGGAACAGGGTGACATGGCCCTGCGGCCAGTCGGGATAGTCAATCGCAACCACCAGTTCATCGGGCTCGAGTACCGTCAGATAGGGCCCGACATAGAATTCGCGCGCGGGCACCCGCCGCGTGCCACGCTGCGATCGAATCTCGATCGTCGCGCCGAGCGCGACGGCAGTCGCTGGCATCTCCGCCGCCGGCTCGCCGAGCGCGACCGAGCCACCGATCGTGCCGCGATTGCGCGTCTGGTGATGGCCGACATGGCTCAGCGCCTCGACGAACACCGGCAGGTCGCGCGCCAGCCGCTCGTCGCCGAGCGCCTGAAATTGGCGGGTCGCCGGTCCCACCCGCGTCGCGCCATCGACCCGGCTCACGCCCTGCAGCCCGGCGATCCGGTTGATGTCGACGAGGATGAAGGGCTGGCTCATCCGCAGGTTGAGCAGCGGCATCAGCGTCTGCCCGCCGGCGAGGATCGTAGCGCCGCCGCCCGCGTCGGCTAGGATCTGCAGCGCCTCGTCGATCGTCTGCGGCGCGACATAGTCGAACGGAGCCGGCTTCATTCGCGCACTCCCTCGATCAGCCGCCGTAGCAATGTGCTGTCCAACACCACCACCGGCGCCGCCGCGCGTCGCCCATATTCGAACGCAGCACCAGCGACGACAATGACGAGCAGGCCGATGGCAAGCCCCGCCCAGCCGGAGTCCGCGCCGCCCTGCCCGTGGCCGAGAAAGTAGCCGGCGAAGGCCGCCACGGCCAGTGCGAGCATCCACGCTACCGGCGAACCGCCGGACGACGTGGCCACGACCGGTGCCGGCGCTGGGGCCGCGGGTGCGGCGATGACGGCAGCTGGAGCCGCCTCAACAGGCGCCGCTCCGCCGGCGACCACGTCCCCGAACTTCGCGAAAAATTTGCCCGCGAGCTGTTTTGCGGTCGCGTCGATGATCGGTCCGCCGAGCTGCGCCATCCGGCCACCGACCTCGGCATCGACTTCATAGGAAACCAGCGTCCCGCCCACGCCGTCATCGCTCAGGCTTACTCTTGCCCCGCCCTTCGCATTGCCGGCAACGCCGCCATTGCCCTGCCCGGTGATCGTATAGCCGTTAGGCGGATCGAGATCGGATAGCGTAACCACCCCTTTGAAGCGCGCGCCGATCGGTCCTATCTTCACTTCAACGACGGCGGCGAGCCGGTCATCGGCCTCCTTTTCGAGACTCTGGCAGCCAGGAATGCTTTGCCGCAGGACCTCCGGGTCGTTGAGGGCTTCCCAGACCTTCTGACGGGGTGCCGCCACGCGCTGCTCACCGGCCAACCTCATATCGAACGCCCTCTCCCTCGTAGCGGCTGCTGAGTGTTCTCTTAGCGCATCGCCTGTCCGACGCGAGTGGGAATTGCGCAAGCGGTTGGATTGCCGCCGGGTTCCTGCCGCTGAGGCGAGCAACGCAGTTGCCCTACCCCATTGGGATAATCCCGTAGCGACAGCCCACCGCGTCGCTGCCAGTTTCGGTCTCACCCCCGGGAGCGACCAAACGCATCCCGGCACATCCTTGGAGAAATTCGCTATGAGCGAAGCTGGACACGACCTGCACCACGAATTCCCGACCGACGCAGCGGTCCTCCACGAACTGAAACTGAAGAACGAGCATTTCCGTCGCCTGTCCGATCGCCATCATGATCTGACTCGCGACATCTCCCGGGTCGAGTCTGGTCTGGAAGCGGCATCTGACGACCGGCTCGAAGTGCTCAAGAAGCAGCGCCTCACCCTGCTCGACGAAATTGCGGCGATGATCGCAGCCCACCGGAAAGCGGCCTGATGACCGATGACCATCAGGTTCGCGAACGGCTGAATGAGCGGCTCGCCGCGCTGGCCTCGCGCGTCGATGCGATCGAGTCCGATTTCGGCCAGCCGCTCGACGACGATTTCGCCGAACAGGCCGCCGACCGCGAGGGTGAGGAGGCGATGGACGCGCTGGAGAACGCCGCGCTGGCAGAGATCGACCAGATCCGCGCCGCGCTGCACCGGCTCGACGCGGGCAGCTACGGCAACTGCGTCACCTGCGGCAACGCAATTGCCCCGCGCCGGCTCGAAGTCCAGCCGACCGCCAGCCAGTGTATCGCCTGCGCGGGCGGATCAACGAACTGATCGACGGCAGGGACGGCGAAGCGATTCCGCGCGTTGGCTCTCGCCCCTGCCCAAAGCATTTCCCGCTAACCGCCAGATTCATTTGACGAGGCCCCCCCGACTTGCTGCAACAAGGCGGGAGTTGCCAATGAACAGAACAGAAGAAATTCGTATCGCCAGGCGACTTCTGGACCATATCCAGAATGGCACAGCGGAATCTGCACCGCATCAACACAAGGTCGAGATAGGACGATACACTGATTCGGATTTGTGGGCGGACGAAGTCGAGGCCTTTTACCGCTGCTCACCGATTGTCGCCGGAATGTCCTGTGAACTGGCTGGCCCCGGCGCCTACATGGCGCGGCACATTGTCGGCGTTCCGGTCCTGATCGTGCGAGATGCTCAGGGTACCATCAGTGCCTTTCTGAATGTGTGTACCCATCGCGGCGCGCCAGTAGCCGCTGGCTGCGGCCGAGCCTCGCGCTTTACCTGTCCCTATCATGCCTGGACCTATGACCAGTCCGGGCGCCTTATTGGCGTAACAAGCGAAGACACGTTCGGCCCACTGGACCGCAGCCGGCACGGACTCACCCAGCTGCCCTGTGCCGAGCGTGCCGGTCTTATCTTCGTCGGCCTCAAGCCTGACATGCCATTTGATATCGACAGCTGGCTCGCCGGGGTCGGTGACCACATCGCCGACGATGGGCCGGAGATGTTGCATCTCGGCGGCGAGCGGCTGATTGAGGCGCCCAACTGGAAGATCGTTATGGAAGGACATCTGGAGTCCTATCATTTCGCAAGTCTTCACCGGAACAGCGTTGGACCGACCACGTTCAACAATTGCGGTACAATCGACCGCTTTGGTCCGCATATCCTGATAACGGTAGCGCATCGGCACATCGTCGATCTGATCGGCCGGCCCGAATCCGAATGGCACCCGCTGCGCGACGGCATGATGACGGCGCAATATGTCCTGTTCCCCGGTGCCAGCATCACCCTCCTCGCCAATGGCATGATGGCACAGATGGTCCGCCCCGGCCGGCATGTGGGTCACTCGACAAACCATATGGTCATGGGCTTTTATGAGCGCCCCGAGAATCCAGATGTTGTGGCCGGCCAAACGGCTTTTCTCGACTTTATCGAGACGGTGTTGCGTGACGAGGACTATGCGATGGGGTTCGAAATTCAGAACGGCATGGGCAGCGGCGCCCTGACCCACGCGACGCTGGGGATGAATGAGCCGGGTGTGATCTATTTCCACCAAATAATGCGGGAACTTTTGGGGCGATAAATCCTTTTTGGCATTCTGGTTGATCGCGCTTTTCGGCGCAATTTCGTTTGACGCCAATGCGCTTGGGGAGAGCATCTTCGGCGTTTGCAGCTTTTCGACGATATCGACCAGAAGATATGCTAGACGACAGGAGCAGTCTGCTTCGGCTAAATCCGAATTTGCGAAGCTGGTGGGTCGGTTTCACCGTCTCCGGATATCCGCAGGCCCTCAATTCCTTAGACTACGACTACAAGATTTCCGGCACACATGTGGTTCGCCCTGCTGGGTGGCGTCATAGGATTGAAAACCTGAATAGACTGAATAGACGGAAGATTTGGGGGAGGGGGCCCCGTAGTTATCAGTTCAGTTCGGAATCGAGCGGGATGTTCGCCCATTGGCTCCCTATCCTTATGGATGGTGGTTGTCGTTGCGATGTCACCCTTTATCTCGTCCTGCCATCGCCCCGATCGGGCACCGGGCGATAACAACGAACATGCTCGCATGACCACGGCGATGGCGCGGGTCGAAACGGCTCTGGCAAGTGCTGATGCCACCCGCCTGGGACGGGATCAGATCCGTCGCCAACCGGTGACCGGCAATGATCCTGAAACGGACAGACAATGAAGGTGCTACTGGTCGAGGATGACCGCGCTCTGGGTCAGGCACTGCAGGCCGGATTGCGCTCCGGCGGCTATGCCGTTGACTGGGTCACGCGTGGCGACGACCTGCTGGCAGTGGCCGGGACAGCTACCTATTCGGTGATTCTGCTCGACCTCGGCTTGCCCCATATGTCCGGGCTGGACGCGCTGGCCGCCTTCCGACTTCTGCAGGATGATACCCCGGTGATTATCATAACCGCGCAGGACCGCCCTGCACTGAAGATCGCGGGCCTCGACGGCGGCGGCGACGATTATCTCGTCAAACCGGTCGATCTTGACGAGTTGCTGGCCCGTATGCGCGCCCTGATGCGTCGAAGCGACAAGCGTTCCAGTGACCTGATCTCTGCAGGCGACATCCGGCTCGATCTGACCGGGCGCACGGTGACACGAAACGAAGCGCCGGTTGCGATAACAGCAAAGGAGTTCAAGATATTGTCGCTGCTGATGCGTCGCGCGGGGCGCTTCGTGAGCAAGGGCGATCTGGAGTCCGTGCTCTATACCGACGACGAGGCCTGCGAGAGCAACACGATCGAGGTCTCGGTTTCCGCACTGAGGCGAAAGCTTGGCCGCGAAGCTATTCTGACGGCGCGAGGCCTTGGGTACATGATCGCGCGATGAGGCAAGCCCGTACTTCATCGCTAGCCGGCAGGCTGTTCGGTCGGGTCCTGTTGCTGGTTTCCCTGATCGGCATGGTCATGGCGTCGATAGCATTCTGGGCCGCCCGTCAGCAGATCGCCCGCGAATCCGACGCAGCGCTCGTGACGTCCGCCAACGTCCTTTATGCGCTGACTCAGAGGGAACTGAAGGATCGCGGGCGAACAGGGCGATTATTGTCAATCGACGAAAGTCTGCTGAGCGGTGAGGAATTAAGGTCCTTCGAAAAAACTGCGCATCGCAGAATGTTCGCCATCTCACGCAGCACCCGGCCGCTGCTCCGCTCCGACACCGGCCCCCCGGCCCGGCTCCTGCCCTCAGACCCGGGCTTTGCGACCATCTCGGCGGCCGATGGTGCATGGCGCATCTACGGACTGGCGGTGCCGCCGCAACATTTGCTGATCCAGGTCGGCGAAAGAGTAGCACTTCGCCAGGCGCTGTTGGCGAACATCGCCGCAAACATGCTGATCCCACTGGTGTTGCTGGTAATCGGCAGCGGCTTCCTGCTCTGGATTTCACTTCAAGATGGGCTGTTGCAGTTGCGCCAGTTGAGCCAGGTGCTCTCGCAACGCTCACCGCGCGATACCGCAAGGCTGCAGGAAAGCGACTGGCCAGTCGATCTCCGGCCTCTGGTCACGACACTCAACGCTCTGTTCGAGCGAGTAGACTCGGCGTTCTGGCTCGAGCGCCGATTTACTGATGATGCCGCGCACCAGCTTCGGACCCCTCTCGCCGCGCTCCGTCTCCAGGTCCAGGCGCTGGCGCTGGCCAGAGACGATGGGGAAAGGAAGGCTTGGAGCACCGCGTCGCTTGCGGCGGTCGACCGCGCCAGCCTGCTCGTCGGACAGATGCTCGCGCTGGCCCGCCTCGATGCCGGAGAAGTTCAGATCGAAGCGCTTGATCTGGTCGCGGTACTCAGCGAGTGCATCGCCGATCAGGCGGCGGCGGCTGACGGGGCGGATATCGCGATAGATTATGTCGGCCCTACAGAGGCCGTCGGAAACGGCGATGCGACTGCGCTGCGCCTAATTTTTTCGAATCTCATCGAGAATGCTGTCAAATATTCCTCTCCCGGCATGACGGTGCAGATTTCTATCGACGCACATGCGGAAGACAGCATCCTCGTTTCAGTCTCCGACCAGGGGCCCGGTATAGCGGACGACAAGCGTGCCGACGTCCTCCGCCGATTTCACCGTGAAACAGGCGACCAGGCCGGATTCGGGCTCGGTCTTGCGATCGTCGCGAGTGCTGTTCGCCTGCTCGGCGCAACTCTCACGCTTACCGATAATCCAGCGTCGCCGGGCCTGCTGGCGATAGTGGAATTGCCTCGCTGATCATCAGGCTCGCATCAGCTTGCAGGTGTAGGGCGAACCTCCGGTGGAGAATGAATGCAGATTTTTTGCGACTTTGACGGGACGATCAGCCGCACGGATACTGCGGATCTCATATTCACGCGTTTCGCCGGCCCGGCCTGGGAAGAGATCGAGGCGCGCTGGATCGCGGGGGAGATTGATGCCGCGACCTGCATGACCCACCAGGTCGAGCTGATCGACGCCCCGTTACCTGCCATCGAGGCATTGCTCGATGGGGTCGGCCTGCGAGACGGCTTTGCCGCGTTCCTGGACTGGAGCAAGGTAAGGGGCTTTCCCGTCAGTATCGTCAGCGATGGCGTCGATCATTTCATTCGTCATATCCTGCAGCGCCATGGAATTCATGGCGTGCCCGTCACTGCCAACCGGCTGGTTAGAGCCGGCGACAATCGCTGGACCTTGGAACTGCCATGGCGCCGCGCTGAATGCTCGGTGGGCGCGGGCGTCTGCAAATGCGACGTCGTTGGCGTCGCGAACAATAGCCAGCCAATCATATATATCGGCGACGGCCGATCCGATTTTTGCGTGGCCACGAGGCCTGACGTCCTGTTCGCTACCGCGCGCCTCGAAACTTTCTGCGAGGAGCGGGCGATCCGCTACCTGCCCTTCGATAGCTTTGCCGATGTCCAGGCAGTCCTGGAAAACCTCGGCCAACCGCGCGTCGCGCGCACAGCCTGATCACGATCACACACCCCTTTTTTCTCCCGGAGTCTGGTTTCATGAGCACCCGTATCAAGGACGTTGTTTCGCCCGCGGTCGATCTCGACGAATTGCGCCGCCTGGAGGCGCTGTACTGCTCGCACGGCGACACCGTCCACTACATGCCTGAGCCGAAAATCTTTGCCGGATGCGATGGTTCCTATCTCTTCGATCATGACGGTACGTCCTTTCTCGACCTGCAGATGTGGTATTCGACCGTCAATTTCGGATATAAGAACAAGCGCATTGTCGACGCGTTACAACGCCAGATCGAAGAACTTCCCCAGATCGCTTCGCAATATGTCCACCGCGAAAAGGTCGAGCTGGCGACGATGATTGCTCAGGATGCGGAAGCCAAGTTCGGGCATAAGGGCCGCGTCCATTTCAACGTCGGCGGCGCACAGGCGCTCGAGGACTCTCTCAAGCTCGTTCGCAACTATTGTGGCGGCAAGAGCCTGATGTTTGCGTTCGAGGGCGGCTATCATGGCCGTACCCTTGGCGTCTCGTCGATCACCTCATCCTATCGCTATCGCCGCCGCTTCGGTCATTTTGGCGAGCGAGCCCAGTTTATCGAGTTCCCCTACCACTTTCGCGGGCCCAAGGGCATGTCGAAGGAAGAATATGGCTCGCATTGCGTCGCCAAATTCAAGCGGTTGTTCGAAACCGAGTTCAACAGCGTATGGGATCCCAAGGCCAATGAGGCCGAATATGCCGCATTCTATATCGAGCCGATCCAGGGAACTGGCGGCTATGTGATCCCGCCGCTCAACTTCTTCTCCGAACTGAAGAAGGTGCTCGATCAATACGGCATCCTGATGGTGGCCGACGAAGTCCAGATGGGCATATTCCGGACAGGCAAGCTGTGGGCGATCGAACATTTCGGGGTGAACCCCGATGTCATCACCTTCGGCAAGTCGATCACCAACGGTCTCAATCCGCTGTCGGGCGTCTGGGCACGCGAGGAGATGATCAACCCGACCATTTTCCCGCCCGGCTCGACCCATTCGACGTTCAACGCCAACCCGCTGGGTACGGCGGTCGGGCTCGAAGTGATGAAGCTGTGCGCGGACGGCGGATACGAAACGACAGTGCCCGAGAAGGGCGCCTATTTCCTCGACGGACTGAAGGAACTGCAAAAGCGGTGGCCGGAAATTGGCGATGTCGATGGGCTTGGCCTGGCGCTCCGCTGCGAAATCACTGAAGCCGATCGCTACACGCCCAACAAGCCGCTGCTCGACCGGATGGCGCAGGAGGGCCTCAAGGGCGATCTGGTGGTCGGCGGCAAGCGCATGGGTCTCGTGTTGAACATCGGCGGCTATTACAAGAATGTCATCACCCTCGCGCCGTCACTCGACATCAGCTACGCCGAGATCGACCTCGCGCTCGAACTGCTCGACCAGCTTCTGCGTCGCTGCGTCACGCGCTGATCTGCAATGGCGCGAGGCATCTTTCTCGATGGCGCGGGCGAAGATGCCGTGCTGTTGCTACATGGCCTGACCGGCTTGCCGGCCGAGATGCATCCGCTTGGCAAAAGGCTCCACCGCGCCGGATGCACCGTATATGCACCATTGATCGCGGGGCACGGTGCAGGCAACAGGTTGCTGCTCACCACCCGGTGGACCGACTGGCTGGCATCGGCACAGATCGCATATGATCAGCTGGCGCGGGATCATCGGCGGATTCATGTAGCGGGAATTTGCCTTGGCGCGATGCTCGCGGTCGCGCTTGCCGAACGGCGCGATGTCGCTCGTATCGCCGCCTATGGCCCGACATTTCGTTACGACGGCTGGTCGATGCCGCGCATCGCCGGCAATCGCCCGCTGATCCTCGCGCTCGCGGGGCTGCCGGTGGTGCGCAGCATCGGCATCGACGAACATGCTCCCAACGGCCTGAAGGACGAAAAACGGCGGGCATTCGTGGTCGCCGCCCAGCAACGCGCTAACGGGGGTCCGGTTGACAGCTTCCCCTTGGGGGCGATCCGCCAACTCTACCTGCTGGCCAATCATGTCGATCGCATCGCCCCCCGGGTCCGGGTGCCAACCCTGATATGCCATGCCAGAGAAGACGATATCAGCAGCATCGCCAATGCGCACCGGCTGCGCGCGCGCCTGGGGGGGGAGACGCGCCTCGACATATTCGAGGACAGTTATCATCTGATCCACCTCGATCGGGAAATGCCGGAACTGGCTGCCGCCACGGCAGCGTTCTTCGATCTGCCGCGCGCGCAGCATCACGAACGTCCGGAAGCCAGGCTCGCGGTCATGGATTACTCCCGCGTATGAATCGTGGCCCGTTCCCGACGATTAGCCTGAATGTTTGATGGCCGGTAACGAACCAGTTTCCTTGCCGTCAGCGGGCATGGACGCGGACGGCGGCCTCGCGATTCCGACCATGATCGAAGCCAGAGTCGTCAGCCACCGCGACCATTTATACCTGATTCCCCATTCAGGCCCGCAACATCTGGATCAGAACCATTCGCTGGTCCGGTTAGCCGAGGACAGCATTTCCGCCGCCTGCGCATCTCTTCGATCGATACCAGATGACGGCGGTCGCCTCTCGGGTCGCTTCATGATTCAGCCTCTCGCATTCATGGACGATGGCGTACTGCACGCGGTCCTTATCGAGATACTGGAATGCGGCGGGGATAGGTCGCCTGGGTATCCATCCGACCCACTCGCCGCACTGCCGATCAAAAGAGATCGCTGAGGCCACTATGCCTGAAGCTCCGGGCACGATAGTCGCTCTGACAGCAGGGCGCCTCGTTCAAGCCCATGTGCCTACAGGAGACTTAGTGCATGAAGTTCGTCGCCATCGCCCTTGCAGGCCTTCTGTGTGCCGCTCCGGGTATCGCCCGGGCCGAGACGCCGGACCTTGTTGCCCGGATTTCGGCCTATGACGATGCGGTTATCGCTATCATGAAGTCCAAAGGCGGGCTCCAGGCGCGAGCGGATCGCTTCGAGCCGCTCGTCCGGGAATATTATGACATGGCCACGATCGCCGGAATCGTGGTCGGACCAAAATGGTCGACGACCTCATCAGCCGATCGCAGCGCTGCGATGGCGGCGCTGACACGGCATTCGGCCATTACCCTGGCGCGGAGCTTCGGGACGTTCGAAGGAGAAAAATTCGTAGTCGATCCGCAGGTCATTGCCCGCGCCAACAACCGGATTGTCAAAGTGACGATCACTTCGTCGGGAAAAAGGGACCTGGTTTTCTATCAGTTCCGCGAGGGCCCGGCCGGCTGGAAGATCGTCGACGTCGTCTCGGGTGGCGTCAGCCAGCTTGCCGCCCAGCGCGCCGACGTCGCATCGACGGTTGCGTCAGGCGGCGCGGCCGGTCTCGCTCAACGGTTCACCAAGCTCGACGCCGCCGCCCGCTAGAATATTTTCCGGTCGCGGCGGGCCGAGCAGCGACGGCTGGAAGATCAGTGCCGAGACCAGCGTCCAGGCCAGCGCGATCATGAGAATCAGTCCCATGCTGGCGGTGCCCGGATGGCTCGAAAGCCAGAGGCTGCCAAAGGCGGTGCCCGTCGCAACCGCCGAAAAGAAGATTGCCCGTGCCAGGCTCGACTGGAGCAGATTGGTTGCCCCGCCGCGCCACGCCATGACGAAATAGATGTGAAATGCGACGCCGATCCCGAACAGCAGCGGGAAGGCGATAATGTTCGCGAAGTTGATCGGCTGGCCGATGACGACACAGGTTCCGAGCGTCAGAATTCCGGACATGACCACGGGCGCAAGTGTCAAGGCCGCCTCCCTGAGGTTGCGCAGGACGACAAGCAGCAGCAGGCTGACCGAGCCCAGCGCCAGCAAGCTCGCCTGAATGAAGGCGACCGCCACCGTATGCGCAGCCTCCTGTGTGGTCACTGCGACACCCGTGGCATCAGGCGCGATCAGTCGTACCGCTCCGGTAAAGCGTGCCAGCTCCTCATTGTCGTCGCCGTCGGCCTTCGGCAGGACCTGGACACGGGCACGACCATCGGGTGCCAGCCAGTCTTGTCGGATCTCAGGAGGCAGACTGGAGAGGGCGACCGGCTCAGCCAAGAGAGCCATGCGCATCTGGTTGAGGGCGATATCCAGCGGGGCGAGAAGCTTTTTCTCAGCCTTCGCACGCGCTGACTGCTGGCCATTGGCGAGGCGTGAAAGATTCCTTTCCAGACGGGCGGCGTTGGCAGCCATGGTACCATGAGAGCCCGCAGTCGCATTTCGTATCGCAATTGCGGCCCGCTTGAGCGCGGCGACAGTTTCACCATCATCTGGTGGAGGTGCGGGTACGAATGGATTCAGGGTAAGATCAAGCAGCATGTTGGCGTCCGCGATCAGCGCGAGCTTTGCCTCCTGCTGCTTGGGAATGAAGCTGTCGATCGACATGGCGCTACCGACTTCCGGCAAGCGCTCCAGCCTGCCCACCATGTCATTGGCCGAGCCACGATCCGCCGCCAATATCTCGATCATATTGGGATTGCGGTCGGGATCGTGCATCAGATCCTTGAGCGTCGTCATCGCCTCGCCTTTGGGCGATGGCAGATGGAGCGGATTGAAATCAAAGCGGACCATCGGCAGGAGCGCGACACTCGCAAGCGCCAGCAGCCCGAAAGCGCCGAGCACCAAACGCCGGTGGCGCTGGATCATATGATCGAAACTGATGAGCAGGGGGGCGACGGGTCGAAGATGTGGCGGTTTGGGGCGCATCAAAATGATGAGTGCAGGCAGCAAGGTCGCACTGAACAAAAGGGCCACGACCATCCCCACGGCGGAGATAATGCCAAGTTCGGTGATACCGATATAGGATGTTGGTAGGAACGCCAGAAAGCCGAGGCAAATCGCGCCCGCCGCGAGCAACAGTGCAGGGCCAAGCTCGGCGGCGGCCTTTCCCAACGCATAGGTTGGACCGTCCTTTCGGTCCGGTTCGGCCTGGAAGCGAACCCCAATCTGAATACCAAAATCGACACCAAGTCCGACAAAAAGCGGAATGAATGCCACCGAGATCAGGTTGAGGCGACCCACCATTGCCAGCCCCATCGCGGTTGTGACGACAAGGCCCGCAGTGGTCGCCAGCATGACGGCCACGACAATTCTGGTCGAGCGCAGTGCAAACCATAAGGTGGCCGCCATGGCTGCGATCATGACCATCGCGATGAGGCCCGCCCTATCGATGACCGATCCGAATTCCTCGTCGGTCACCGGCGTTGGACCGCTCAGCCGGACAGTGACGCCATTGGCCGGGGTAAGCCCCAGAGCGACAGCCTGGCCGCGGATGAAGTTGCTCGCCGCATCGCCAGGTCTAAGCTCACCATAATCCAGCACCGGCCGCGTGAGGATCAGCTGGCGCCGGAGTCGCGCAACATCCTTTGGCGATCCCGCCAACATCGCCTGCCAGGAGAAATAATCCGAAGCGCCTTGGGCCTTTGTATCGAGCGCCTCTGCCATCGAAGCCATCGGACGATCGAGACGCTGCAGCTTCACATTGCCGTCGATGACGCCATTGGCCATGCCTTCGATTGCACCGGCGATACCGCGCAAGCTCGCATCTGCTGCCAGCGGACCGAGCAGCGGCTGTGCCGCAACCATGTCCGCCGTTGTGCGAGCGACATCTTGCTGCGAACCGTACAGCAGCCCCGCACGAGCAAAGAACGGACCGCCGTCAAGCCGCGACGCGCGGTGAAAATGGGTCGGCGCATGGGCGATCCGATCAGCGAGCTGCTGTGCGGCATGTTCGGCCAGTTCGGGGGTTGCGCCATCGACGACGACGAGGATGGCATCACTGTTGCTCGGAAAGGCCTGATCCAGCCGCTGTTCATTCAGCCGCCATGCCACATGTGGCGAAATTAACGCGTCGCTGTCCGCCGTCATGTCGAAATGGGCGACCGAGAACAGCAGCGAGCCGATCACGAGGATCGTCGAGAGCGCCACCACCTGCCAGGGACGACGGCAGGATATCGCGGCTAGCCACGGGAAAAATCCGTTGAGGGCACTTCCCCACATCACGCGACGATCCCTGAAACTGCCCCACATGGACGGACATGGCGTAAATCGTCGATCATATCACGGGCTCCCGGCCGACCGGACCGAGCGCTGTGCTCAGACGAGAGGGTGTAACAACGGGACGCCGCCATATGCACCCTGCCCCATGGGACGGGTGGAAATTGTTTGATGCCAGCTGCCTCACTCCGCGGTCTCAATCGCCTTCAGCCGCGCCTTATCCGCCATGATATAATCGCGGGTCAGCGGAACGATGTCGTTCCGTCGCGCGAGCTGTATCTGGAAAATAACGACCGTATCAAAGCGGAAAGCGGCCTCCGCCATCGACAGATAATATTCCCACATGCGGCAAAAACGCTCGTCGAACATCGCCGCTGCCTCGTCGCGCCTCGCCATGAACGCATCCCGCCATGCCCGCAGCGTATCGGCGTAGTGCAGGCGCAGAATCTCAATGTCGGTAATCACAAGACCGGAACGCTCGACCACGGTGACGATATCCGACAGCGATGGCAGATGTCCGCCGGGGAAAATATAGCGAGTGAGCCAGGGGTTGGTGAGCCCGGGCGCGTCGGTACAGCCGATGGTGTGAAGCAGCATCACACCGTCATCGCTCAGCAATCTTCGGCACGTCCCGATGAACTCGTCATAGTGGCGCAGCCCGACATGCTCGAACATGCCCACAGAGACGATCCGATCGAAGCTGCCCTGAACCGCACGATAGTCGGTAAGATCGAAACGCACCCGTCCAGACAGCCCACGCTGATCGGCAATGCGCCGGGCCCGGCCGATCTGCTCTTCGGACAAGGTGACACCGAGAACTTCGGCGACACCCGCCGTTTCGGCGAGATAACAGGCGAGCCCTCCCCAGCCGCAGCCGATGTCGAGCACCCGATGATCGGGCTCGAGGCAAAGTTTGCCGGCAATGTGGCGCATCTTTGCCTGCTGGGCCTCAGCCAGGCTTTGCCCGGCGTTTTCGAAGTAGGCGCAGCTATATTGCCAGTCGGGATCGAGAAACAGCGCATAGAGCTCATCGCCGAGATCATAATGGCTTGCGACGTTCCGGCGGGACCGCAGCGGGTTGTTGCTCCGGCTTAACCGAAGGGCCGCTTTGCGGATGCGGTCGATCACGCGGACGATCGTCGATGTCTCGATCTGCCCGCCGTGACGCAGGACAAGGCTCACGAAGTCATAGATGGTGCCCTTCTCGACGATCAGGCGCCCGTCACTGAACAGTTCGCCGGTCTTCAGGTCCGGATCGAGCAGGAGCGCCCACAGGGCGCCATTATCGGCGAGCCGAACCACGACATGTGGTGCAGTACCATCCCCGAACACGAGCTTTTCACCGTTCGCGGTGATCAGTTCGAGCGAACCGGTCAGGACCACCTTCGACAGGCCGGCCTTCAAAATAGTCGATGCGACAGACATTCGCCTACCTAATCCACGAGGCGGACGATATCCGCGATCAAAGTCTCGTTAGACTGTTTCGCCCGCGACGCCATCAATCTGTTGCGATTGTTGATGGACTATTTGCTCGGCAATCCGGTCCCGCCTTTTCTCGATACTGTTACCCCACTCCCGGAAACCGCGCCCTGAGCCACGTCAGCATGGCTTCGGCCGTCTCCGGGATCCCCGCATCGCGCTCACCCTCGTCTCGAAAGGCGAAATGGTCGGCGTCGATGCGGATCAGGGTGCGGTCCGCACTTGCGGCATTCTCCACGACACCCTCTGTGACGAACGGGAGGATGGTCACGTCGCGCTCGAAATTGATGCCCAGCACCGGCTGGGTCACCTTCTTTGCATCCTCGTGCATGTTGACCTGCGTCGACAGGCCCGACCAGGTCGAGAGCCAGCCCTCTGCCGTCATCATCTGAACGAAGCCGGGGATCGTCCAGTTGGCGGTCTGTGGATCGGGCTGCATCAGGCCGATAATCGACCGGTTGCTCGGGAAAAGAGTAAGATCGGTCAGCGCCGGATCGGCCATCGTCCGGTATACAAGTATCGTGTTCGCGGCGACCGCCATGCGGGTGATCTCGTTCTGCTCTGCCAGCGGCAAAGCTTTGAACCCCGGCTCGGACATCATCGTCCGATATTTACGCTTGCGGGCGACTTCCTGCTTCGCCTTCGCGTCGATCCGCTGGCAGCGCGCGCGCTGCGCCTCTCGGTACCGGGTTAGAAATTCCGGGCTGTAGCGGCTCTGATCGGGTGGCTTGCGATAACCATTGTCGGGGTTGAACATGTCGAGCGCGGGATCGCAGGACAGCGGATCATGCTCGTCGAGCACCGACGGGTCGAGATTGGCCAGAGCCAGCGCGCCTTCGCTGAGCGCGCCGGCGAGCACGATCAGCCCGTCGGCCTGAGGCAGATCGAGTTCGTTGAGATCATAGGGCTCGCCGGCCGCAGTGGTGCTCAGCCGGCCGGGCGGAGGCGTGTTGGCTTGCGCCATATAGAAGGTCGAGAGCGGCCCACCTCCGCTATTGCCACAGAACAGGACCTTTTCGAACCCTGCGGCCCTGAGATAGCGGACCTGCGCGGCGAGATCGGCGACCAGGCATTCATGTTCGCAATTGACGTCGTTGCCGAGATAGCGGGTCTGGCCGCCGAACACCGCATAACCGTCCGCGACGAGGAAAGGGGTCAGATAATGGCTCGAAAAATCGGCGCGCGGATGATCGAATATGATCGCAGTCCTTTCACCGCCGCGGGTGTACAGGATGCCGCTCGAATGGGCGCCGTCCTCGGCCTGCAGCCGCACATTGGTCTCGCATGTCCCATCAGGCAGACGGAACCGGTCCGATCCCCACCAGGTGAAAGGAGCCTGCCCCGGCGGCGTCTCGCCCGGCCCGCGGCCAAAACCGTGGAAGATGGTGTGTCGACCTATGAACTTTGGCACCCCAGCCCCCTCCCCTGTTTCCCTGCACCTTAGCGACAGAAATGTCAGGCGCGAGGGGGGAATTGCGCTCGAAGAGGGGCCTGTTCGCTCAGAACAGGGGAAGCTGGCCACCTTGCGGCGTGAACGCGGCGCGCGCCTCCTGCGCGGCCTGGACGGCGCGGCGATAATGGATCGTGCGGTAGCGCTCGGCATCCTCGAAGCCGACCGGCGCGAGTTCGTCGGTCGGGTAGACGCTATCGTAAATGGCGCGGGCGGCGTCCCGCAAAGCGGCATCCTGTCTCATGGTAATCCTGCGACTCACTGGGATCCCAAGGATAGAACATATACGGAACATTACTCAAGGCCAGCGTGATGCGGAGCGATGCTTCCTTGCAAATTCACGGTCTTGGGCCTACATCCAAGGAGCTAACGTCGCTTGCGGCGGAAACTTGATACCTACGGGCTGATCTTTTCCTTCTCCACGCCACCTGGCTCCGCCGGCCTCCTTGCCTGCGGAAACCCCGTTTCCGTGAAAGGAAAACGACCATGATTACCGGCAAAGTGAAATTCTTCAACGTTGACAAGGGCTATGGCTTCATCGCCGCCGAAGATGGTTCGGGCGACAGCTTCGTCCACATCAGCGCCGTCGAGCGCGCCGGCCTGCGCACGCTGAACACCGATCAGCGGCTGAACTACGAGCTCGAGGAAGATCGCCGCGGCAAGATGTCTGCGGTCAATCTCGAAGCGCTCTGATCTGACCCGCCCGGGAGGATCAGCGATCCTCCCGGGCACCAGGCCCTTATTGGAGAACCGAGCATGTCCCGCGCCCTGAACATCAATGCGACCGAAGCCCATGTCGTCGCCACCTGCCAGAGCAAGAACGCGCCGATCAGCACGATCGAGACGCTGCACTCGGGCGGCACCCGCGTCGTGCTGCTCAATTCGTTCGACACCGCCCAGATCCGCAAGGCTTATGGCACCAAGGTGATCACCGGCACGGTCCGCCGCGCCCCGACCCGGCTGATGCACAACCACTGGGATTGATGATCCCCGGCTGACGCCGCCGTCTCCGTCGACCGCTTCTCCCGCCGCGACATTCGGACCGTCCGCAGACAGGATTGCCCCGGCACGCTGCGCCTCCTAAGCAGGCGCCGACCGCCGGGAGAATAGTATGTTGCGTCGCCTTTACGACTGGACGATGGCGAAGGCCGCGCACCGCCATGCCGAACGTTGGCTGGCGCTGTTCGCCTTTGTTGAGGCGAGCTTCTTCCCGATCCCGCCGCATCCGCTGCTCGGGCTGATGTGCCTGGCCGAGCCGAAAAAGGCGATCCGCTTCGCGATGATCGCGACGCTGGCCTCGGTCGCGGGCGGGCTGCTCGGCTATGCGATCGGCCATTTCGCCTATGAGGCGTTCGGCGAGGCGATGCTGCGCGCGCTCGGCCTGGCAGAGAGTTTTCCTAAAGCGGCCTGTTACCTGCGCGACTATGGCGCCGAGATCATCGTCGTGAAGGGCGCGACACCAATCCCGTTCAAGCTGCTGACGATCACAGCGGGCTTCATCGGCATGAACCTGCTGGTGTTCATCGGCGCCTCGATCCTTTCGCGCTCGATCAGCTTCATGATCGTCGGCGTGCTGTTCCGGCTGTTCGGCAGGCCGATCAAGGCGGTGATCGACCAGCATCTCGGCAAGGTGACCGCCGGCTTCGCACTCCTCGTCCTGGCGGGCTTCCTTGCGATCTCGCTGCTCGGCGGCGGGGCGGAGAAGACCAGCGCGAAATGCGCTTCCGCGACCGAAGTGACGGCGCACTGAACAGGGTGGTGCGCTCGGAATTTTCGGGTGCATGGGGTAGTTGGCCGGTTTTTTGCTGTCTCATGCTGTTCGCGCGCCGCCAAATGGCGCGATGCCCCAATTCCGTTTCGACCCTAGTATATATCCTAGGTCAGCACGCCATCCCTTGATGGTAAACTCCCTCTTCGCCTCGGGGAATCGCTATGCTCACCTACTGGGTTTTCTGCCTCGAAGGCTCGCGGGTCGTCCACCATCTCGACTTTGAAGCTGATGATGATGAGGAGGCGATCGAGCTGGTCACCATCCGCAGGGAAGACGCCGACTGCGAACTCTGGTGCGGTGATCGCAAGGTCGCGACGATCATGCGCGACGAACGCCCGGTTCTGATGGCTCGCTCTGCCTAGAACAAACCAGGCGTTGAGCGCCTTGTTACCAAAATGGACACCAAGCAGGCCGGTTGAGGATGGATCGAAGCGACCCGGGCCCGATCGCTATTTCGCGGCGACGTCGGTATCCTTGGGTGCGGTTTCCTTGGGCTGAACCGCATAGGCTTCCAGTTGCGCCTGTTTGGCGTTGAGGCAATCCTGGCTGGCATCGCTATAGGTGTCACAGTCCGCCGTGCGCTTGCCCCGCTCCGCCGGATGCTCCTTATAATAGGCGACATCCCGCTCTTTCGAGCAACCTGCCAGCAGCAGGATCGCGATGAGGGGAGCGGCGAGGGCGAGGGGAGCAGCGTTTTTCATTTCGGCAATGTGACAGCAGCTTGCTTCCTGTGCAACCATGGATGCAAACTATGCAATCGTTGCGAAATATGAAACTCGGCAGCCGGGTCATTCCACCTTCATCAGCTGCGACGGATAGGCGCAGGCCAGCGACAGCGCCTCGTCAAGCGGGGCGGTGAGCCAGCGCTCCTCATCCTCCTGGTGGAGGATCACCGGGCACGCCTTGGGATGGATCGCCCCGACCGCGTGGACCGAAGGATCGCCGTCATAGCCACAGGTCAGGAAGGCGAAGACCGGTCCTTTGTCGCTGTGCCGCCAGGCGCCGGCGAAGCCGAACACCGGGCGGCTCGGAACGCTGAACCAGTGGGGCTTCTTCTTGCCGGTCGCCGGATCGGGCTCCGCGGTCCATTCCTGGAAGGAGGTGACGGGGACGAGGCAGCGCTGCGCCGGATTGCCGAGCGACGATCGCCAGAAGGGCGAGCCATAGTTACGGATGTTGGTAACCGGCTGCTTGCCGGGAACCGGATTCGGATAGCCCCATTTCATCGCGTCGAGCACCCGCACGCCGCCCTCATGGCGGACGACATAGCCGGGGCCGCCGGGCGCGGTGTAGTCCTTCTCGACCTCGAACCGGCGCGGAAAGCTTTCATCGACGACGCCCATCGCATTGGCGACTTCCCAGCGCTCGACACCCTTGAGGCGGAAGAGATTGCACACGGCCTTAGCCCTTGTGACGGTTGAGAAAGCTCTTCCAAACATGTTCGTCGGGCATCGGCAAGGGGTGGGTGACATCGCCGACGCTGGTGCCAAGCGAGGACATCTGCGCCGCCTTCACCCGGAACCCGGCCAGCCGGCTGCAGACCCGGCACCAGAAGCGATGCTGCGCGACCGGGAAATGATCGTCCCAGTGCCGCCGGTAAAACAGACCCCACAGCGCGTGCGGATCGAAGGTGGCGCTGTTGACGCAGCGCTGCGCACCGCATTCGACGCGCACGAGATGATGCATCGCCGCCGCTTCCCAGATGTGCGTCGGATGCTTCAGTCCGTCACGATAAAAGGCCACGGGACCGAATAGAACATATCAGGAACATTATTCAAGCCTGCTTTCCGGCAGCACCTGGATTCGAGCAATAGCAGGGCGGCGTCCGGCCGGATATGTTCGGCCGCACCGAAGCAAGGGAGAGAGGCGATGAGCAGCGAGAAGAGCGAGTTCGGTTACAAGGTGCTCGAACAGATGATCGGCGCGGAAAAGGCCGCGAGCGTCCGCGCCACGGCGGAATCCGACGGATTCGGATCGGCGATGGTCGCAAACATCATCGACAGCTGCTTCGCCGACATATGGGGCCGCGAAGGACTCAGTCGCCGCGAGCGGAGCCTGGTGACCCTCGGCGTGCTGATCGCCCGCGAGACGAGCTTCGAGCTCGCCACCCATATCGGCATCGGCATGCGCCACGGGCTGACCGCCGACGAGATCGAGGAGGTGATCCTGCACGCCATGCCCTATGCCGGCATCCCCTCCGCCTTCCACGCGACCAACGTTGCGCGGGAGACGCTTCAGAAGCTCGGCCACCTCGACGCATCGGGGGACTGGGCGGAGATGGAAGGGGTGTTGAAACCCTAGGGTCGGAGAGACAGGTCGAGCACCGAACAGCGGTGGAGGGGGATCTCAGCCGCGCCCGGCCGGGGCCGACCGTGACGCCGTCAATGCCGCGCGGTGCGGATCGCGCGGGCTTCCTGATCGAGCGTCTCGGCCTCGACGCCGGCCGCGCTGCGGACCACGTCCGCCTGATCCTCGAGCGCGTCGGCGCGGGCTTCCTGGGCCTTGCTTGCAGCGTGTGCGGCGCGGTCCTTCGCCTCGCCAATCATTTCGTTGGCGCCCTCCCCGCTCATGTTGAGCCCCTGCGCCGCCGCCGCCGCGCGATCCGCTGCGCGTCCCGCCTGCTCATTGGGTCCGTCGCAGGCGACGAGCGCTCCGGTCAGGAGCAGCGGTGCGAGGGCGAGCGCGAAGCGCTGGCCGGAGCGGCGGGTGCGAGGTTCTATCATGATGACAGGCCGACGCATGGGGGAGGATAGTGTTCCTGCCGGGCGGGAATATATTTCCCGCCCGGCGATCGCTCAGAGCGTGTTGATCGCGCCCTTGACCTTGCCCTTGAGCGTCTGGCCTACGCCCTTCGCCTCCTGGACGCGGCCCTCGTCGCGCTTCGCGGGATCGGCGCTCTGCTGCTTCATCCGGCCGGCGGCCTTGTTGGCGCCGCCCTTAAGCTTGTCGGTGATCTCACCCATGACATGACTCCTTGCACGGGCAGTGATCTGCCTGGGGAAGGAGACGCGCGGTTTGAAGCGATGTTCCGCGCCGGGCGCAGAGCAATCCGCCATCGGCTACAGCTTCGCCCAGGCCACCAGGGCCGCCCCGACGTCCTCTGCAATGGCGGGCCCGCTTGAACGGTGCAGCATTGCTTACGTTTCCCCCGCGCGCGGGGTAGGCTATCACAGCCGCCTCAGACATTTTTGGGGAACGCCTGATGATCTTTCACCTCGCCGTCCTGGCCGCGCTGAGCACCGCGGTCGCTACACCCCCCGCCGCGGCCCAGGGGACAGCGCCCCCGCCAACCACGATCACCCTGCCCCCTGCGCCCCCGGGCAGCCCGGCGGCGATCGTCGACGCACAGATGGCGGCCTATAACAGCGGCGACGTGGAGGCGTTCGCGGCCTTTTATGCCGACGACGTCGAATTCTTCGATCTTGGCCCCGGCAACCCGACGACGATGCAGGGCAAGGCCGCGCTCATCAAGCGGTACAGGCCCGCCATGGAAAAGGCCCACCCCCGCGCCAGGCTGCTCAACCGCATCGTTGACGGCCGCTTCGTGATCAACCGGGAACAGATCGTCGCGGGCGCGAACAACAATAGCGGCGCGGCGATCTACGAGATCGTCGACGGCAAGATCGCGCGCGTGTGGTTCACCCCGGCGGTGCTCCGGCTGCGGCCGAAATAAGGGCGTGTCGGACAGGGGGCCAGCACATCGATTTTGCCGAAAAATCCCGGGTGCATGGGATTGAACGCCGGATTTAAATATTTCTCGCTCCGCAGCCCCCTCTCGCAACGACGCCATCCCGGGCGAACCGACATCATGAAAGCGACATTTCCCCGGGTGCTTGGGGTTGAATGCCGAATTCGATAGGGGGTTTAGAATGCGCGGCCTTCGCCCGGCAACCGGACGCCACGCTGCGCCGCCTCATCATGACACTATAGCGGCCGCATCACAGGGCCATGAGAAGGAGTCCTCGCGTCCGCAACCGGACGCGCGATGCCGCCAGCCAAGCAAGGCAAATCCTACATTGCAAGAAGATCTGTCGGGAAAGGCGTTCGAAGGGCATTCGCGCCGGTCGGGAGAGTCCCCGGCCTCGCGACCGGGGCTGTCCATCACCGTCCAGACCCGATCCGGTCCAGGTTGAACCGGATCGAGCCCAATCTTCCTTTGCCTGCTATGATTTCCGGCCGGCAGGTCATTCCACCTGACTTGACATCACCCTAGCGGGCTTCTTCCTCTTCGAAGGTCACAGCGACATCGGCGTTGGCGCTGAGACGCACCACGCCGTCGTGGACCTCCGCGACCAGACCACCCGAAATATAATGATGATGGCCCTCGTGCGAGCCGAGGCCGCTGTCCTTCCGCGTCAGCTTGATGCGGTCGCCAACGACATGGTCGACCGTGCCGACATGCACGCCGTCCGCGCCGATGACCTCGGCATGCTCTTGTACCAGGCTGAGATCGGCCATGGGTCTGCTCCTTTGCTTGAGAGACTGGGGTAACGCGCGACCGCCGCCGCCGGGGCCACCGATCTCCGCCGACGCCTTCGACGGGCGCCTCCCTCAAAGCCCGCTCGCTCCAGCGCCCCCTCTCGCAACGACGCCGTTCCCGGGCGAACCCACATCATGAAAGCGACATTTTCCCGGGTGCATGGGGTTGGATGCCGAATTCAATAGGGGGTTTAGAATGCGCGGCCTTCACCCCGCAAACGGCCGCCACGCTGCGCCGCCTGATCAACACTATAGGGGCCGCATCAAAGGGCCATGGGAAGGAGTCCTCGCGTTCGCAGCCGGACGCGGGATGCCGCCAGCCAAGCAAGGCAAATCCTACATTGCAAGAAAATCTGTCGAGAAAGGCGTTCGAAGCTGATGTGCGCCGGAAAGAGCCCGTCAGGCCCCACCAGCAGGACGGTCGTCCGCGAACTCACTGCCCGCCTGAGCCGCACGCGTTGTGTGCATTTGGTAAGCTGGTACCGGAACTCTAGCCTTCGGGAACCTTTAGCGCTCGCCGAAGATATTGAGGGACAGGCTCGTCTAGAATCCATTCGACAGTAATCGGAGAGCTGCCTTCCCAGCGGTCAAATTTCGGGCTGCCGCAATAGATAAAGGGTGCAGCCATTCCGCCGCGTATTTTGGACCGGCGCACAAAGAGATGAATTCGGGCACCTGGCAATGCACCCGAGATGATGCGGCCGTGCGTCGATCCCTGCTTGGCCTTATTCTGACTCTGCCACTGAAACCGGGTGGGGGACAAAAACATGTCTTCGTATCGATGGTCTTGATTGAGGGCGTGTAAACAGCGGTAATAAAAGGGGCCATTCTGTTCCCTGATCGTTCTCGGAATTGCCGGAACGCGAGGCGATGGTGCTCCAGCTCTATTTCGTCGAGGAAATGAACCTCGAGGAAATCGGCCAGACGCTGGGGATCGGCGCGGCCCGGGTGTGCCAGATCAAGAAGGCGGCGCTCGACAAGTTGAGGGTATCGCTGAAGGAGTGGCGCTGAGCTCTTCGATCCTCCCTATGCTCAGCATGGGGAGGGGGACCGCTCGCGAAGCGAGTGGTGGAGGGGTGCTACAACCTCGTGAATAGCGTTGCAGGAGAGGTCGCATGCCCCTCCACCAGCTTCGCTGGTCCCCCTCCCCACGCTTTGCGTAGGGAGGATTTTTAGCCTCACTGACTCGTCAGATAATCCAGCGCCTCGGCATGCGCATCGAGCGCCGCGACGCAGTTGATCTTGTCATCGCCACCGCGCGCCTCGCTGTACCGCGACACGCTGTCGTGCACGAATACGCTGGTCCGGCCGCAGGCGCAGTCGGTATCCCAGTCGAGGGTGATCTGATCCCCGGTGACGAACCCGCCCCAGCGCGAATCCGCCATCAGGTCGAAAAAGGCGGCACGGCCGGTCTGGACTCCCGAGCGCGGCAGCGGATCGCTGGTGTCAGGATCGAGCACATAGGGGATGACCCAGGGGAAGAGGTGATAATGGCCCTCGCTGCACATCGTCGCGTGGCTCGAAATCTCTGACATGCCATAGCCCATCAGGATGCTGTCGACGCCGGTATACTCCATCACCCGTTCCTTCCAGTCGTCCGGAACGGTGAGCCCCTTTGAGCCTCCGCCGCTGGCGATACAGCTGTTGCTGGCGAAGACGTGGCGATGGCCCTCCTCGAGCCCCTTCATCGCGAGATTGTAATGGACGTTCCACACCGCGCCCATGAAGACACGCTCGCCCTTCACCTGCTCAGTCGTCTCTTTGAGGAAAGCCGCGACCTGGCTGGCCTGGTTGCGCTGCTTCTCCTCATATTCCTTCATCCGCGCCTGGAGCGCGGGGGGGACCTCGACCTTGTCGAGCTCGCCGCGCGCCTTCGCGGCGCGGATCTTGGCGGCGAGATAGGTCATGTCGGAACTGAGTTTGCCCGGAAAGGCGCAGTGGAGCCGCTCTTCGGCGCCGGCCAGATATTTGGCGTAGAGATCGTTGATCCGATAGGCCATCGATCCGCCCTTGCGGTGCAGCCCGGAAATGACATGGCAATTGGGGATGAGCTGATTGTCAGCCGGCCGGGGATCGCCGAACTGCTGGAAATAGGCGACCGGCCAGGTCTTGCCGAAGCGGTCCATCTCGCCCTTTGACCAGGGAATGAAGCTGAGCGTGCCGCTCGTCCCCGAGCTGTGGCTGATACACAAGGGCGACTGCGCGTCGAGCCGGTCGATCCAGTCGTCGACACCTTCGCAGTCCTTGGTGTCGACCGTGCTCAGATCATGGGTGGTGAGTTTCTGCAGCCAGGCAGTGAGCTTGTCGAACTTGCTCTGGGCGAGCAGCGAGGCCGGGTAGCTCTTGTAAACAGTGTGCTCGAACAGGAGCGGGACGGCGTCCTCGACCTTTTCGATCGCATCGATACCCGCACCGTCGGCGAGCCGCTGAAGCATACCGATCCGGTCCTTCAACGTGTTGAACCGGACCTTGAGCCCTTCGAGCTGAAGCCGCTTCGTCTCCTCGCGCGGCACAGAATGCATCGCCGTCAGCGACCAGTCGAAATATTCGACCGGATCGTGGATGAAAGCCTCAATGCCGGTGGGGGTCTCGATATCTGCCATCTTACTTCCTCTCTTTTTCGTCATTCCTGCGGAGGCAGGAATCCATGTCTGCCTTCTTCTCAGATGCCATCTCGGGTGAAGAGAGACATGGACCCCTGCCTGCGCAGGGGTGACGAGTTGATTATTACTCCGCCGCTTCGGCCCTGTTCTTCGCCAGCACCGACTCCCACACCGCGGGCGTCGTCTCCGGCACGCAGGTGTCGTCGGTGATCCAGCGGCACATCCGCCGCAGCGGTTCGATCCCGTCCTGCGGGCTCGCCTCGGTGCTGGTGATGACATAGCCCAGCGACATGATCCGCTGCGCGCCCTGGATCGCCAGGGCATCGCGGATCTCCGCCTTCAGGCTATCGGGATAGACGCCGACCGTCTGGGTATAGCTGTTCATCTCGCGGATCGCTTCGTCGACCGTGTCGATCGGCACGAGATTGGCAACGCGGCCGCAGAGCTTGGGCGCCCAGTCGACCGCTTCCTTCTCCTGCGAAACAATGATCGCGCCGCGCCCGTCGTTGCGGCCGAACAGCTTGTAATATTCATCGTCCATGATCAGCGCCTTGATGTGCGCGCGGACATCATGGTCGAAGTCCTTGACCGGGGTACTGACCGCTTCGGGCAGCAGCAGCATCTTCTCGTAGATCTTCCCGCCGAGGGTGTTGCAGCGCTCGACGCCATCCTCGTCGCTGCCCGACAGGACATAGACGACCCGCGCGCTCGAACAGGCATTCTGGTTCATCATGCCGATATCGGCGGCAGCGCGCGCGGCGGCCTCGTCCATCGCCGCTTCGCTTTCGAACGCCTCGGGCCCGATCACGGTGGATGAACGCTTCGGATCGAGCGAGATCAGCTCGAGCCCGGGCTGAATATAGCGGGTGACATGTTTGACCGACGCAAAGCCACCCCAGGCAATGATCTTCTCTATATTGTTGGGATCGCAGAGTTTTTCTTCGACCTCGACATGCCCGCCCTTCCAGTAGGCAACGGCGAGATGCTTCGTAATCGGATGGTCGGGCGCCATCTTCGCCATGGTCCGGGCGATCGCGCCGGCCGTCATCGGGTCGTTCGACGGCACCTTGATGATCGCGTCGCAGCGCGCGATCGCGCAACGGACGATCGTCAGGCACGCCATCCAAGGCGAATTGCCGGCGATGATGTGTAGGGTACGCGCACCGAAGGCGCGAATACCGACCTCTCGGCCATCGAGGCGCGGCTGCTTCACCCAGCCTTCGAGATAATCGATGCCAACCGAACGCTCGGCATGCTCGATCACCCGGTCGCGCTGGAACAGTTCATGGGCGGTCTCATAGGCCGATTGCAGCAGTGGCCGGGTCAGATCCGCGAACGGCACCGAGGCTTCGAGCGCTTCCTGCATGAGAGGATTTCGATCGAGCCGCAGATGTTCACCAAGTTCCTGAAGATAGTCGAGAATATCATCGAAGCTGAGCGTGTAGAGATCGGTCAGCATCGACGGGCTGCGCAGCGCAAGCCGATCAACGAAGCTCAGCGGATCGGGTGCCAGGAAGCTTGCATCCCCGCCGCGGCCGCCGAATTCGACAAGGGGTCCCTCGACCAGCTCGCCACGGATATAGGCGGGGACAATCATCTCCGTCATGTCGGATCCCATCTCTCTCCAAAGGTCTCCGGAAGCACTCCGGACAAAGTCTGATCGACATATTGCCCTGCTCGTCCATGTTGTCCAATGCATGTTATTACCAATTTTGATGCATTGGATTTATCGATGGACATACGCAGCCTGCGCCATGCAACCTGCCTTGCCGAAGAGGGCAATTACGCCCGTGCATCGGTGCGGCTGAACATCACGCAGCCGGCGCTAAGTCGCAGCATCCAGGCACTCGAAGCCGCAGTCGGACTGAAATTGTTCGACCGCAGCCGCTCGGGCGTCACCCCGACCGCGGCTGGAGATCTTCTCGTCGCTGAAGGAACCCGGCTGCTCCAGGACCAGCAGTCACTCGAACGCCAGCTTATCGATATGCGGACCGGCGAACTCGGTGACGTCGCGGTCGGCTTTGGTCCGCTCGCCGCCAGCATCATCATGCCGCCACTGCTGATCGATCTCGCCTCGAACCATCCGCGCATGACGGTTCGGACCGAAGTCCAGGCCGCCGATCTGTTGCTCGAGCATCTCGAAAGCCGCCGACTCGATTTCTTCGTCGCAGTCGACGGGCTGGTGCGCCCCTCCCCGCTTCTGTCGATCGAGCCGCTCGGCACCATCCCCGTTGCGCTGATGGTCCGACGCGATCATCCGCTCGCGACCGCATCGGACATCGTCCTGGACGATATGCGTCGCTTCCCGATCATCGGCGGCAATGCATCGGAGGAGTTGAAGGTAGCCGGTCCCTGGCCCGAAATCGTTCCGACCATCTATTGCGACAATTATCATATCCTCTTCCAGATCGCCTGCGCATCCGAAGCGATCTGGATGACATCACCGCTCCTCGCCCAGCTGATGCCGGATGGCGGCGATGAACTGGTTGCCCTGTCGATCGATCCTTCGGTCTACCCCTCCGCCTATGGCCTCAGCACCATCCGCCTTGCCCAGCGCTCGCCATCCCCCGCGGTCAACATCGTGATGGGCCGGACGTTTCGAGCACTGAACGGGGGTTAAGCGCGCGGGAAACCCGCCCAGATCAATGCCGGTCGAGCGCTGCTTCGACCCGCGCCATCTTCAGGCCGAACTCGTTAAACCGGGCGACGGTATCCGACTGACCGTCCCTGATCGCTTCGACGACCCGGTTGATGGGATCACGCTGTATCAGACCCGCCTGGAGCGTATCCATACGGTGCTGCAGTTCGGCGCTGGTAACCGGGGTGCTTGCAGCCTGAATTTGTTGCTGGCGGAGCAGTTCAATCTGCTTCTCACGAATGATCTCGAGATCGCGGATGAGTTTATTGGCCTGCTCGAGCTGATGCTGGCGTTCGCGCGCATCCGCGACGACAAGTTGCGCCGACATGATCGTACGCTCGGCGACGATAAGCCCGGCGGCCGAAACCATGCTGGAAAAAAGGGCAAGGCCAACGACAATCTTGCCGAATCTGCCTGATCCCGACGGCGCGACCGCCGAAGTCTGGGCGGCGGCGGACGCGACTGGCTCGGCTTCGGCTTTCATGACCGGAGCGGGCGATGCCGCCGGCACGAAGAGTGCAGCCGGCGTTGGTTCATGGGCCGGTGTGGGTTCAGGGGCCAGTGTGGGTTCATGGGCCGGTGTGTCGATCTCGGTAAAGTTTGTATTCGGGAGCGCGGCAAGCACATCCGCATCATCGATCTCGATGGCGGACAGGCCGATTCCTCCGATGGGCGCGGCAACGAGGACGGGTTCAGCTGCCGGAGCGATGGCTTCGCGCGTCTGGGCTACGCTGGTTTCCAGATCCTCGAGCGCCCTGAGCGCAGCGTCAAAACCTGTTTCGCTGATCGAAGCCGGGTTCGCATCCATCGGAATCGTCCTACCAAAACATTGTAAATAAGAGAAAAAAGGCCCCCGGCGCGGGGAAAATCTGCGCCGGGGGCCTGGAGGACGGCCGAGGTGTTTAGGCCGTCAACTTGTTAACGAAGCAGGTGTTGATTTGCACTGAGATGTGACCCGGGAGGGGCATAAGTTTCCACTGAGAAGTGACCCATGTTTTGACCTCTTCCTTGGCTGATTTGTCAGGGGATACAGGAGTGATCGACATGGCATTATTGAGTGTAATCCGACGCTGGCATT
>CANJRZ010000011.1 GCA_947476735.1 Sphingomonadaceae bacterium | reverse complement strand
TCCCGACAGATCACCCGTTCGGCGCAAAGCGCGTGCCGATGGAAACCAACTATTACGAGGCTTACAACCAAGACAACGTCCACCTTGTCGACATCCTCGAAGCGCCAATCCAGGAGATTCTGCCAACGGGAATCAGGACCGGTGACGGCAGTTACGATCTCGATGTAATAATTTTCGCGACGGGCTTCGACGCGGTGACCGGGTCACTCGACCGGATCGACATCCGCGGCAAGAATGGCCTGCGACTGAAGGACGAATGGGCTGATGGCCCGACAACTTTTCTGGGTTTGCAGGCGCGCGGATTTCCGAACTTCTTTACCCTTGTGGGTCCTCACAACGGGTCGGCTTTCTGCAATGTCGGAGTCTGCGGCGGGCTGCAGGCCGAGTGGGTCACACGGATGGTCTGTTACATGCGCGACCATGGGTTGACCTTCTCGGAACCGAGCCAGGCGGCGGAGGATCGTTGGACCGAGGCCGTTTATGCTGATTTCGCAAGGACGCTCCTCGCTGATACGAACGCCTGGTGGATGAAAACCACGACGAACCCCGATGGCAGCCTTACTCGCCGTGCCCTTGTCTATGTAGGCGGCGGCCCGGAATATCGTCGTAAATGTGAGGAGGTCGCCTACTCGGATTACGAGGGCTTTGAGCTCGCCTAGGTAGAGAACGGCCAACCCATGAAGGCCGGAGCCACTCACGTTCAGTCCCGGCGTTTCAATGGTGCGCAGATTGTCGTGACGATCTGCTCCATCGTATCCTCAAGCGCGTCCTCGAAGCCTTCCGCCCCGATGGACTGATTATCGGCGGTACGTTGCTGGACCAGGATGTGCAGGAACATCAGGCTGGCCGCGATCAGGCGCCGCTGTGCCGCCGCGTCCGGAAGATAGATCAAGCGCTCGCGTAGCAGCGAGAGGGCCCGAGCAAGATTTGGTGGCACATTCTCTCCAAAATCGCCGAACTTCGTAGACTGACTACGCAGCAGATACCGGCCGAGAAAATTGGCATAGGAGCGGTTACCATCGGCGTCCTGCAAGGCGAGTTGCGGTAAATATATGATGTCGAGCAACGTTCGTGCGTCGCGGAGCAGACCCACGGCCTCGGCGCGCTCGAGCATTGCACCGCGCGCCTCCTCCATCTGTTCCATGCGATGGTCGAAGATAGCGAGCACCAGGCCATCGCGCGAACCGAAATGATATTGAACGGCGAAATTATTGCCTTGTCCGGCGCGCGCCGCAATCTCGCGAAGTGACGCCTCGTCGAAGCTTCCGTCGGCAAACATCTCCTCCGCTGCGAGGATGATCTTCATCCTCCCGTCCGAGGACTGCTCCCCCTGTGTCTTCTTGCTCGCTCTGGCGATGATGGCCTCGTGTTCTGAAACAACGACTTAGAGATTTGTAACCTTCAACGGCGGCCTCCGTCTATATGACGGTGGAGATTTCGCAAATAGCCTCTTGGTTTATGCCATAAGGGCGAGGAGGGGTATGGCCAACAATATTGTCAACTGAAGTGTTGATTAAGTCATTGACTTACCCATCGGCCTGAGGCACCAAAGCATCGTCAATGAGGTGGCAATCAACGGATTCGGGTGGGTCTACCACCGGCCCGACTTCGCCAGGGCGTCATGCCGGCTTGAGGAGAGAAAAGATGGCCATGGAAACCGGACTGATCTTTCACCCATATATGCGCCCCGGGCGTTCGTCCCGGCAGACGTTCGAATGGGGTGTCCAGAATGCGGTCGCCTGCGACAAGGCGGGCTTCGACTCGATGATGATCTCCGAGCATGCATCGCAGATCTGGGAGAATATCCCCAACCCCGAGCTGATCATGGCAGCTGCAGCGCTGCAGACCGATCGGATCAAGTTCGCGCCGATGGCGCATCTGCTGCCGCATCAGCATCCGACCAAGCTTGCCATGACGATCGGCTGGCTGTCGCAGATACTTGAGGGGCGTTACTTCCTCGGCATCGGTGCGGGCGCTTACCCGTTGGCTTCCTACATGCATGGTATTCGGGGCGAGCAGCAGGACACCCAGTTCCTCAACGAAATGGTCCGCGAGTCGCTGTTCATCATGGAGAAGATCTGGAAGCGCGAGCCGTTCTTCTACGAAGGGCGCTTCTGGGACGCGGGCTTTCCCGAAGAGGAAGAGGCCGTCACCGAGGAGGACGAGCAGCATAAACTCGCGAACTTCGCGCCGTGGAACGGTGATATGCCCGAGATCGCTGTCACCGGCTTCAGCAAGAATTCGCCGTCAATGAAGCTGGCGGGTGAGCGCAATTTCAAACCGGTCTCGATCTTCTCGGGCATCGAAGCTCTCAAGCGCCACTGGGAGATTTATTCGGAGGCGAACATTGCCGCTGGATTTACGCCCGATCGGCAGCGCCATGCCGTTTCGCAGACCGTGTTCTGTGCCGACACTGATGCCGAGGCAAAACGCGAGGTGATGGAAGGCCCGATAGGCTATTGTTTCAACCGTTACCTGATCCCGATCTGGCGTCGCTTCGGGATGATGGACGGTTACGCCAAGGATGCGGGCATCGATCCGGCCGAGGCCGATCTCGAGTTCCTGGTCGACAATGTATTCGTCGTCGGCTCGCCCGACACGGTCGTCGACAAGCTCAACACGCTGTTCGAGGCGTGCGGCGGCTGGGGCACGCTCCAGGTTGAGGCGCACGACTATTATGACGAACCCGGTGCCTGGTTCCATTCGCTCGAGCTGATATCGAAGGAGGTCGCGCCGCGCGTCAGCCTGCCGGGTAGCAAGTCGATCAACGCCGTCGCGGCGTGAACACCGTTGCCCGCCGTCGGATCGACGGCGGGCAAAGAGCATAGATAAAAGCCGGAGAGATACAGCCATGGCACGTCTGAGCGGCAAGGTCGCGATCATTACCGGGGCCGCGCGCGGCATGGGCGAGTCCCATGCTCGCCGCTTCGCCGCCGAGGGCGCCAGAGTTGTGCTGACCGACCGGTCCGAAATGGAAGGGCGCCGCCTGGCCGACGAGATCGACGGCGAGACCCTTTTCATCAAGCATGACGTGACCGACGCGGCCGATTGGACGCGGGTTGTGTCGGAGGCCGAGGCGGCGTTCGGTCCGGTAACGGTCCTGGTCAACAATGCCGGCATATTGGGGCCGCTCGCGACGACGGCAGAGCTGTCAGAGAGCGATTACATGACCGTCTGTGCGGTCAACCAGCATTCGGTGTTCCTCGGCATGCGCGCGGTGCTGCCGTCGATGCTGCGGGCGGGAAAGGGCTCGATCGTCAATATCTCTTCGATCGCGGGAATGGCTGCCAATTATGGTTTTCCAAGCCTCGCCTATGTCGCCAGCAAGTTCGCAGTGCGCGGCATGACCAAGGCGACCGCGATTGAATATGGCCGCCACAATATCCGGGTGAACTCGGTCCATCCCGGTTTCATCCAGACGCCGATGATGGTCGAGGCAACCAACGAGGAAGGTGGCGATGCTCTGTCTTTGATTCCCCTCGGCCGTATCGCCGAGCCCGACGAGGTGTCGCAGCTCGTTCTGTTCCTTGCTTCCGACGAATCCTCTTACATCACCGGGGCCGAGCATCTCATCGATGCCGGCATGCTCGCGCAATGAGCGCCACCGCCGTTGACGCGAAGGCTATCGTCGCGCGCTTCTTCGCAACCTTCTCGGCTGGTGACGTTCCCGGCCTTCTTGCGATGATGGATGACGAGGCGAACTGGTGGGTGTCCGGATCGGTCGACGGCTTCTCGGGCGAGCACGGCAAGCAGGCGTTCGGCAAGCTTCTCGCAGGGGTCAAGGATGTTTATCGCGACGGCGCGCTGCGGATCACTCCTCATGCGATGATCGCCGAGGGTGATATTGTTGCGGTCGAGGCAGAAGGCTGGGCCGAATTGACCAATGGGCGAATATATAACAGCCGTTACCATTTTGCCGTCGAACTTCGCGACGGCAAAATACTGCGCGTCCGCGAATATATGGACAGCCTGCACGCCCGACAGATTTTCTTCGATCCCTGATTGAGATCAGTCCCATGCGACGGAAATCTTGAGTTTTCCGCCGCATGGTGACAGTGCCGTAGCGGCTCGCACCGCGAGGACTTAAGGGGACCTATGACAAAGGGCAGCAATATTTCCCGGCGGAGAAAATCCGCGCTTCAAGTTGGTAAAGAGGAATATTCCGCGAAGCGGGCCGAGTTGGTCGAGATCGCCGCCCGCCTTTTTCGTGAGCGCGGTTACCAGGCTACGAGACTGGCCGACATTGCCGCCGAAGCCGGTCTGGATCGAGCGTCGGTCTATTATTATGTGGGAAGCAAGGAAGAACTTTTCCGTACCTCGGTCGAGGGCATCCTCCACCAGAACCTGCAATTGGCAACCGAGATCGACGGGCGGTCTGATCTTTCGATCCCGGAGAAGATCCGGGAAATCTTCGCAGTGCTGATGCAGTCTTATGAGGCGAATTTTCCTCATATGTATGTCTACATGCAGGAGCAGATGCATCAGGTCGCGAAAGACGACAGCGCCTGGTCACAGGAGATGATGCGCAAGACGCGCCAGTTCGAGGCGCTCGTCATCGATTTGCTCAAACGTGGTATCGATCAGGGGGCGCTGCGATCCGACATTCCGGTGCGCCTGCTGTCGAACGGACTGTTCGGCATGTTCAACTGGACGCACCGCTGGTACGTGCCCGGCCGCGCCCTTTCGCATCGCGAAGTCGCCGACGCGTATGTGAAGATATTCCTCGAAGGGGTTGTCGTCGGTTAGCCTCGCGGCTGACTCGACACCTCAGGCCAGGGTGCACTCAAGCAGGCGCGAGCGCAGCGCACGCTTGTCGACCTTGGTTGCCGACATCGGCCATTCCTCGGCGGCCATGAAATGGACCGCGCGCGGTATTTTGTAGTTCGCGATCCGCCCCTTGCAGAAGGCGATCAACTCTTCCTCGGTAACGGCGCCTGCATCGCGGATCTCGACAAAGGCGACGGGGACTTCGTCTAGACGAGGGTCGGGACGGCCGACCACCTCGGCGAACTTGACCTGGGGATGGCTGCACAAAAAGGCTTCGACCTCCATCGTCGCGACGTTCTCGCCGCCGACCTTGAGCATGTCCTTGAGTCGGCCCTGGAAAAGCATGCGGCCGAGCGCGTCCTTGATGTAGAGGTCGCCCGTGCGCAGCCAGCCGTCGTGGCCGAGCGCCACCAGCGTCTGCTCGGGATTGCGGTAATAGCCGTCCATCACACAATAGCCGCGCACCCAGATCTCACCCATCACGCCGGGCTCGCAATCCTCGCCAGTGGCCGGATCGACGATCCGCACCGCCACCCCAGGGGAAGGCTTGCCCTGGGTCGTCGCCCGCGACGGCGCATCCTCATCGGGATCGCTGAGCGCGAAGACTCCGGCGGTCTCGGTCATCCCGCAAGCCTGGAGGATCTCGGCATTTGGAAAGAGGCCCTGGACGCGCTGCACCAGCGTGTCGGGCGCGATGATGAAGAAGTAGCGGAGATTCTCGAAGGCGCTCGGATTGAAACGCGGATGATCGATCACGCCCTGTACGATCGCCGAGAACCACGGCCAGACCAGGGTCGCCTTCTCACGCATCAGCAGGTCGACCGCGCGGCCCGGATCGAAGAAGCTGTCGGTCAGGAAGGTGCCCGCCACGCCTACGGATCCGATGAAAGGCGCCAGCGAGCCGATGTGAAACAGCGGACCGGCCGCCCATGTCACGTCCACGCCCGGCACCTTGAGTCGATAGCGCGCCCGCTCGACAGGGCCTCGCGTTACTGCTTCATGCGACAGCAGGCAGCCCTTGGGATTGGCAGTGGTGCCCGACGTATATAGGATCATGGCGGGGTCACGAACGCGGACGGCGCGGCGCATGCTTTCGACCATGGCGGCGTCGATGCTGTCGGCCGCGGCGTCGAACCACGCACGCGACCTTATGCCGGAAATAGCAGATGCCCCCCCCAGGTCGATAACATGGCGCAGTCTCGGGGCGTTGGATAGATCGAGCGGGGTTTCGCCGCTGCTCGTTGTCAGGCCCGGAAAAGCTTCGGCGAGTACAACCGGCAGATCAACATAACTTGTATCCTCGCTCGAGCTCAGCACAGCGACCATATCGGCATTGGCGATAATGTAGCCCAGCTCGACCGACTTGTTGCGGACGTTCATCGGCACGGCGACGGCGCCGATCAGCGCGATTCCGAAGAAGGATCCGAGATAGTCGAGGCTGTTCGGCATGAGCAGGCCGACATGATCGCCGGGCGCGACGCCAATCGCGATCAGCCCGCGCGCGGCGCGAACTGCACGTGCGTACAGACCGGCATAATCTTCGCGGGCCTCGGGAAAAATTACGCAGAGGCGATCGGGGGCGACCTGGGCGCTTCGCAGCAACAGGTCGCCGACCGTCGATACCTCTGTGCAAATGCTGGTCATGCGCTTCTGCTATCCTCGCCCTGACTGACTTAGCTGGTCCTCGGACCATGTGTCACGGATCTAACTTCATCAGCCACCCGCAGTTTGTCAACGTATATGTTGATAATCTGCGGGATGTTTTCCACGCTGGTGTTGACAGAAGATCGAATCAGTCTATCAACGTTTGTGTTGACAATGGAGAGGGGGTTAAATGCGCTAATTCGCGCGCTCTTATCTCCGTCGTGGTCGGGTGAGAATAAGGGCCTCTAAGCGATGAAATTTCATCTGATGCAGACCGGTGTGGTCGGGCGCCGCCACGAGATCGAAGCCGGTATGGCCGGGCAGAGACCCGAGCTTTACCAGCGTTTCCTCGAGGAGGTGAAAGGCTATGTTGAGCTTGCCGATGATCTCGGCTTCTACGGCTATTGCCAGCCAGAGCATCATCTCCAAATCGAGGGCTTCGAGGCCAACAATCATCCCGGCATGTTCAGCCTGTTCGTCGGCCAGCACTGCAAGCGGATGAAGGCCGGTATCATGGGCTACACCATGACCACGCATAATCCGGTGCGCGTAGCCGAGGAGATCGCGACACTCGATCACATGCTTCAGGGCCGCCTCTATGTCGGCTTCACGCGCGGTTATCATGCGCGCTGGGTCGATAGCTATGCTGCAAAAGAAGGCATCAGCGCGACGACCCCCGACAACGTCAAGGCGCGCGACGAGCAGGATGCGAAGAACCGCTCTCTGTTTGAAGAGAGCGTGCGCATCATCAAGAAGGCGTGGGCCAACGATGTGTTCAGTCACACGGGCGAGAATTGGCAATTTCCGCCCAACGGCGGCTCGACCGGCCATCCCGCCTACGCCAAATATGGCAAAGGCCAGGATGCTGACGGCATTGTCCGGCAGATCGGCATCGCGCCACAAACCTATCAACGCCCGCATCCACCCATTTACGGTGGATTTGCTGCCTCGATGCGCACGGTCGACTTCTGGGCGCAGGAAGAGGGCAAGATGATCGTGCTCTCTGACAATCTCGATTTCTGCGAGACGCTCAACAACCGCTATATTCAGACCGCCGAGAAGCATGGTCGGACCTGCACTGGTGCCGAGGCTTCAGCGTGGGGCGGATTCCTGATGCTCACCGACGACAAGGACCGTGCCGCCAAACTGATGGAAGAGCATATGTGGTTCTGGGACGAATGGTTCATCCCGCTCGGCCAGCGTCCGCCTAATGTGCTGATCGGATCAGCCGATGAGATTGCTGACAGGATCGGACGCGCGCACGACCGATTGGGGTTCAACGAACTCTTCCTGATGTTTGGTCAGGGCCATCTCGAGCCCGAGCAAAATCAGGAGGAACTGGAGCAGTTTATGAGCAAGGTCGCGCCACGTTTCGCGATCAAGAACGCCGAAGGCATCATGGCCTGACCGGCGTCGGCCTTTTCTGGAGGAGGATTTCTGATGAAGTGCGGGATTTTTCTCACCCCATACAACCCGCCGAGCCGCACGCCCCGGCAGGTGTTCGACTGGTCGCTCGATATCGCCCGGGTGGCCGATGCCGCGGGCTATGCCGATTTCATGATCGGCGAACATTACACGCTCGCCTGGGAAAACATCCCGATGCCCGAGGCGATCATCGCTGGCGCAGCGCAGAGCACGAAACAGATCCGCTTCGCGCCGATGGCGCACCTGCTGCCATATCATGACCCGGCGACGCTCGCGATCCGGATCGGTTGGCTGAGTCAGGTCCTGGAAGGCCGTTATTTCCTCGGCGTGGCACCGGGCGGGCATCACACTGATGCCATCCTGCACGGTTTCGAGAATATCTTCGATCTGGGGCCGCGCCAGCTCGAGGCGCTGGAGTTGATGGAGAAGATCTGGAAGCGCGAGCCGTTTCGCGAGAAGGGCCAGTTCTTCCAGGCCGGCTTTCCCGGCCCCGACGACAGTCCCGGCTATCATGTCGAGATTGCCGACAACAACCCCTGGGGTGGTCGCGAGGCGATGGAGATCGCAGTCACCGGGTTGTCGATGAATTCGTCATCGATGCGCTTCGCCGGGTCACGCAACTACAGTCCGATCTCCTTCTTTGGCGGCACGCCGCAGATGAAGGCGCATTGGGATACGTGGGAGGCTTCGGCACTGGCGGCTGGCTATCCGGCCGACCGCAACCGCTACCGAGTCTGCCGCGATATTTTCATCGCCGACACCGATGCCGAAGCTAAGCGTCGCGCGATAGAGAGCGGGCTGGCCAACACCTGGCGCTGCTACCTCACCGACATCTACAAGAAGTTCAATTTGTTCGACGGCATCATCCATGACAGCGGGCTCGATATCACGCCCGAGGACATCGACATGGATTTCCTCGCCGAACATGTCTGGTTGTGCGGATCTCCCGAGACGGTGATCGAGAAGCTCGAAAAGCTGGTCGATCAGACTGGCGGCTGGGGCCAGATTGTTGCCAACCAGCATGACAGCATCGACGACCACAAGCCTTGGGTGGAATCGCTCCAGAGGCTTGCCGCCGAAGTTTGTCCGAAGGTCAATTCGCTCGCCGCGGCGCCTGCGGCCTGAATATCGCCGAGGCCCGCGCAGATGGGCCGTTTTGAATGGGAGAATGGAATGAAGACGGGCAGAGCGGCGGTGATGGTCACCAAGAACCGGGTTGAGACCTGGGACGTCCCCGTGCCCGAGCCCGAGGCCGGGGGCGCGCTCGTCCGGGTGGTGCTCGGCGGCGTGTGCGGCAGCGATGTCCATATCGTCTCGGGCGAAGCCGGCGAAATGCCGTTCCCGATCATCCTCGGCCATGAAGGCGTAGGCCGGGTCGAGACGCTCGGCCCTGGTGTCACCACCGATTATGCCGGCATCCCCGTAAAGGCCGGCGACCTCGTCTATTGGGCACCGATCGCCTTGTGCCATCGCTGCCATAGCTGCACCGTCCTCGAAGAGACGCCGTGCGAGAACAGCCGCTTCTTCGAGCATGCAGAGAAGCCCAATTGGGGCAGTTATGCCGACTATGCGTGGCTGCCGAACGGCCTCGCCTTCTTCCGACTGCCCGATCATGCCCAGCCCGAGGCGGTCGCGGCGCTCGGTTGCGCGCTTCCCACCGTGCTGCGCGGGTTCGACCGGTGCGGCCCTGTCCGGATCGCCGAAAAAGTCGTCGTCCAGGGGGCGGGACCGGTCGGTCTCTCCGCCGTCCTCGTCGCGGCTCAGGCTGGTGCGAGCGACATCATCGTCATCGATAGCTCGCAAATCCGGCTCGCGGCAGCGAGGGCGCTGGGCGCCACAGCGACCGTTTCGCTCGATATCTCGGCCGATGAGCGCAAGCGCCAGATCTACGATCTAACCGGACCCGCCGGGCCGAGCCTCGTGGTCGAGGCCGCCGGCGCTCTGCCCGCCTTTCCCGAGGGCGTCGATCTGACCGGTAACCACGGCCGCTACATCATTCTCGGACTTTGGGGCGCGATCGGCACCCAGCCAATCTCACCGCGGGACACGACCACCAAGAACCTCACGATCGGCGGCGCGACCTTCCCCAAGCCGAAGCACTATTATGAGGCCATGCACCTCGCGACGCGTCTCCAGGAGAGGGTGCCGCTGGCCGATCTGGTCAGCCATCGCTTCGGGGTGGGCGACGCCGTCGCCGCGCTCGACCTCACCAAATCGGGACAGGCCATCAAGGCCGTCATCGATCCCACCATCGCCTGAGCTGGAGACGGACCATGGCATCGACGCCCGAAACTCTCGAACGCGCCAAGGCGGAGGTGCCGTCGCACATCCCGGCCGATCGCATCCGCGAGATCGACATGTATGCGCTCGAGGGTATCGAGCAGGGCTATCATGAAGCGTGGAAGAAGGTGCAGGGCCCCGACACGCCAGGCATGATCTGGACGCCGTTCACCGGCGGCCATTGGATCGCGACCAAGGGCGAACTGATCCGCGAGATTTACAGCGACCCGGAGCGCTTCTCCAGCGAGGTGATCTTTCTGCCGAAAGAGGCGGGTGAGAAGTATCAGATGGTGCCGACGCGGATGGATCCGCCCGAGCACACACCGTATCGCAAGGCGCTCGACAAGGGCTTGAGCCTCGCCCAAATGCGCAAGGTCGAGGACAAGGTCCGCGATGTCGCCGTCGAGCTGATCGATGGCTTCCTCGCCCGCGGCGAATGCGATTTCTCGGCCGAGTATGCTGCGATCTTCCCGGTTCGGGTGTTCATGGCGCTGGCCGACCTGCCGCTATCGGACGTGCCGATCCTGACCGGGTTCGCGCGGCAGATGACCCGGCCCGAAGGACAGAACCCCGAGGAGATGGCGGCCGACCTCGAGGCCGGCAACGACGGTTTCTTCGCCTATGTCGAACCGATCATCCACGCCAGGCGCGGGGGCAGCGGCGACGACCTGATCACGATCATGGTCAACGCCGAAATCAATGGCGAACCGATCAGCCATGACAAGGCGGTCGGGCTCGTCGCCTTGCTGCTGCTCGGCGGGCTCGACACCGTGGTGAATTTCCTCAGCTTCTTCATGATTCATCTCGGCCGCCATCCAGAGAAGGTCGCCGAGCTGCGCGACGATCCGCTTGTGCTGGTGCGCGGGGTCGAGGAGCTATTCCGCCGTTTCCCTGTGGTGTCCGAGGCACGTATGGTGGCCAAGGATCAGGTCTTTGACGGGGTCGAGCTCAAGCACGGCGACATGGTGTTGATTCCGACCGCGCTGCACGGTCTCGATGACAGCCAGAATCCCGATCCCTTGGAGCTGAATTTCGCCCGGCGTGCGATGTCGCATACCACGTTCGGCGGTGGTCCTCACCGCTGCGCGGGCATGCATCTCGCGCGACTGGAGGTGACGATCACCTTGCAGGAATGGCTGAAACGGATCCCGGAGTTCCGGCTGCGGCAGGACAGCCCGCCTGTCTATCATTCGGGGATCATCGCCGCGGTCGAGAATGTCCCGCTGGTCTGGAGAGTCTGATCGATGATCGGTTCAGCCAACGCCCTGATGGACCGGCGACCGCGCCGCGATGGCGAGCGCCTCGCGGATCGCGCGCTTGCCGATGCCGAGCTTCAGGGCATTGGCCAGGTGCAGCCGAAAGCCGGGCATGAAGCGGTGGCTTGGGCTCGCGTCGCAGGCGAGTGCCACCAGTTCCTTCGTGCGCGCGCGGACGTGGTTGTTCGCCCAGGGTATCGCGCAGTAGCTGAAGAAACCTTCGAAGGTGGCCGGCGAGAGACGCAGCATCGCGTCGAGGAAGCCGGGGAACTCGCTCTCGAAACCCGCCCAATAGGGATCGTCGCCGACATGGTGGGCCCACAAGGCCTGACGCTCGGCATCGAGCGGAGCGTGGTCGCCGCTCCGCGCCTGCAGCGCGGCCATCGTCATCATCAGGCTGTGGACGCCGAGTCCCGATACAAGCGCGATCACCTCCTCGATCTGGGCGATGGTCGCACCCGCGGCGAGGGCGGCATCCAAGCTGCTTTCGATCCGCGCCGAGTCGAGTGCGGTGACCGACGCAACTACACCGAATTCGATCAGCGCCGCGCTGATCGTATCGAGCGGGTCGCCTTCGGGCACAGAAACCATCAATTTGTCAGCAGTACGGCTGATATGTTCAATGGTAATCAATTTTTCCTCCAACCCAAGGTACTAAATATACAGTAGAAAAATATCAGGCAAGGGTTTCAATTTAGTCGATGCTGCTTAACGGCAGGACTATGTTTGCCCTGATATTTTTCTCCGGTTTTTTGTCAACATTTATGTTGACTGAATTAATTTGATCGTGATTATTACGGTCAGGAGAATCACGGTGCACGATTTGGAAGAGCGTCTGCGGTTACTTGAAGACAGGGCCGCAATCGAGGATCTCAACGTCCGCTACTTCGTGGCGGCGGACGGCGACGATCTCGATACGTTGCGTGACCTGTTCGCGCCGGGCGCCACCTTCAGCATCTCGGGCCATGTGGGCGGCACCGGGCGCGAAGGCGTGGTCGGCTTCCTGGTGGAGCAGCGTCGCCGCATGGGACTGACCGTCCACACGCCGCATTATGTGCTGCTCGGCAATCGCCTGTCCGATCGCGCCGACGGGATCGTCGCGGCGCATCTCGAGCTCGTGCTCGACGGGCAGTCGCTGTTCGGCGCGGTCCGATACCAGGATGAATATGTGCGCCTCGACGGGCGCTGGATGATCGCCCGCCGAGACATGCGCACGATCCACATCGCGCCATGGCGCGAACTCGATAGCGCCTTCGCTTCGGATCGTCCGGTCCGCTGGCCGGGTGCTGAACCGCAACCGAGTGAATTTCCGCGCAGCAAAGGCTGACGCGAGACACGCGCCGGCTTTCCCCGCAGCCGGCACCAAAGGGAGGATGGGACAATGAACAGCAAGAATATGATGCGAATAGCGTTGCTCGGCAGCGTTGCCTGGATCGGATCCATTGCAGCACCTGCTTTCGCACAGACCGCGACTGATCCGCAGGCGGCGGCCGAAGAAGGCGCCGATACAGCCGACATCATCGTTACCGCACAGCGCAAGGAAGAGAGGCTCTCCAAGGTGCCAATTTCGGTGGTTGCCTATGGTGCAGACACCTTGCGGAATCGCCTCATCGTCAGCGAGCAGGACATGGGCACGCTCGTGCCGGGCCTGCAGGTCAAGAACGGCCAGAACTCCAACCAGCTCAGCTTCAGCATGCGCGGGCAGTCGCTCGATCCATTCTCGGGCACTAGCCCTGCGGTCCTGACCTATATCAATGAAGCGCCCTATAATCCCAACAACACCGCAACCGCATTCTTCGATCTCGGCTCGATCCAGGTGCTGAAGGGGCCGCAGGGGACGCTATTCGGGCGCAATGCGACTGGTGGCGCCGTGCTCTATTCAACGCCCATGCCGGGCGACGAGATCGGCGGTTTCGCCCTGCTCCGCGGTGGATCGCGCAAACTTATCCAGGGGCAGGGAGCGATCGACCTGCCGCTGGTTGCAGGCAAGCTGGCTGTCCGTGTCGCCTTCGACGTCACCAAGGCCGACGGCTATGTCACCAACATCAACACTGGCAATACACTGGGCGACAAAGACACGCGCTCTGGCAGATTGACGATCCTGTTCACCCCTACCGACCGACTCAAGAACGTTACGATCGTTCAATATGACCGCGCTAGGGGCACCGAAGGTGCCGGCAACATCATCAACTATAATTCAGCACCGACGACGCCCGGTAACCCCGCGACCCAGTTCAACAGCGATGGCACGAACCGCTTGTTCAACTCGACCGGGAAGTTGTGGGACAGCACCCTGGCGACGATATACGGCCGCAATGATGGACCTGCCCGTCCGGGATTTTTTCCGGGTGCGGTCGAGGGATATACGAGGTTTTCCCATCAAAACCCGTACAAGACCTTCCTGCAATATGATCTGCCTCACCGCGCCAGGAACATCTTCGTATCCAACACGACCGAGTTCGAGGTTAGCGACGACCTCAAGCTGAAGAATATATTTTCTTATATGAACGGTCGCGCGAACACGCCGGGCAATCTCGACGGAGGTCCATTCGGCGGGCTCTGGCTGTTCAAGCTCAGCGGCATCAATGCGACCGGTGCGCCTGGCGGCCAGACCTTCCGCTCCAACATCTTCACCAACGAACTGCAAATCCAGGGCAAGGCGGCCGACGGGCGGCTCGAATATACCGCCGGTGTTTTCTATTCGCGCCAGCGTCGCTTCGAGATCATTCCGATCAATATCGGCGCGGACCTTGGTCTGCCGGCGCCGATCGCGGATATCTCCTACGCCTACCGGAACCGGGAATCGTCGAAAGCAGTGTTCGCTCAGGCCAGCTATAAGGTCACTGACGATCTGACGGCCACCGTGGGTGGCCGTTATACTTGGGAAAAGGTGGGTATTACCCAGGCTCCCGGCAACGTGTTTGGCGTCGATCCGAATTCCGCAGCCGCGACGCAGAGCAAGAAGCTCTCGGCTCCGGCCTGGACCTTCAGCCTGCAATATCAGATCGACCGCGCGAACATGATCTACTTCAGCCAGCGCGGCAGCTTCCGTTCGGGCAATCTCAACGGCACCGTCGCGCCGTTCACGGATCCATTGACGGGCAAGGCGGCGAACCTGTTCAAGAATGAAAAGGTTCATGACTTCGAGCTTGGCTACAAGTTCAACGGCCGTATTGGCGACCTGCCAGTCCAGTTCAATATCGCCGGATACCGAATCGTGGTAGAGAACGCCCAGCGCGCTCTCTACGCCGTGGTCGGTGGCGCGCCGGCCGGCTTCACCGTCAACGTGCCCGAAGCCGTCACCAACGGCGTCGAGGTGGACGCGAATGTCGGCCTGGCCGAATGGTTGGATGTCGGGTTCAACCTGGCCTATACCGACGCCAAATATACCAAGACGCGGGTGCCAATTCCCTTCGTTGGCAGCCTGTCGGTCGACAGCTATCCGGATAGCCCGAAATGGTCGGGGTCGGCGAACGTCACCGTCAAATTCCCGGTCCCGGCCGAGCTTGGCAAGGTGGACTTGCGGACGGACTTCTATGCCCAGACGCATACTTTCTTCTCCAGCACCAATGGAACATCGACGCCGGGTACTCGTCTCAGCGGATATTCGACGGTCGGCATGCGCCTGAGCTGGAAGGAGATCATGGAGAGCAAAGTCTCCGCTGCTTTCTATGTCCGCAATTTGGCCGACAAGGTGTATCACATTTCGGGGTACGCACTCGGCGCGTCGGCAGGCGTCAATACCTGGTATCCGGGTGAGCCGAGGACGTTCGGCGGAGAGCTCTCCGTCAAATTCTAAGGAACAGAAGCGAGAGCGAGGGTTTGCGCTGAGCACCGTGAGCCCTCGCGACTCGAAGCGCGATACTTGAGAACAGGACTGCAAATGACCGGAAACGCCATGACCGCCACGGAGAGGCTGCTTGAGGAGAAGGCCATCGAGCGGCTGATGTACGATTATTCCTACAATCTCGACATGAACCAGCCTGTCGAGATGGCGGCTTTGTTCGTCGAGGATTGCGAGGTCAGCTACGCCCCCAATTTTGGCGCCAGCGGCATGGAGGCCTACAAGAAGACGCTCGACGGAATCGGCGCCTTTTTCCGGGGTACGAGCCATCACAACTCTAACATCGTGATCGATTTCGTCAGCGACGAAGAGGCGAATGTCCGTTCGATCGTGCTGGCGATCCATCGCTACACGAGGGAACGTCCCGACGGCATTCTCTATGGCCAGTATTTCGACACGGTGGTCAAGGATGGGGGCCAGTGGAAGTTCAAGCGGCGCGAGCTGCGCACGACGATGGCTACCGACTATCACGTCAAGGCGTCGAACCCGATCGGCCGAGCCGAATGACCGATCCGGTGGACACCGGCCGGCCGATCCTGCTCGAGCATGGAGAGGCGATCAGCTGGATTGTCCTCAATCGCCCCGAGAATGCCAATGCCTTCTCTGGCGCGATGCTCGACCAGTTCTCCGATGCGCTGGAACGGCTCGCTGCCGAAGGTGCGCCGGTTATCGGCATCCGCGGCGCCGGGCGCGGTTTCTGTTCGGGAATGGACCTCGGTCAATATGGCGGAGTGGGGTCGATTGATCCGGTTGCCGATGCCGCCCGGTTGCAGCGCAATGTCGAGCGCTGGCTGGCGATCTGGGATCATCCCAAGCCGGTGATCGCGGCGGTCCACGGTTACTGCCTTGGCGTCGCAGCGCAGCTCTGCGTCTTCACCGACCTGACGATCGTCGCCGACGATGTCCGCATCGGCGAACCCGGCGTGCCGATCGGAGGCGGCTTCATAGCGCCAACCTGGGTGGCCGAAGTCGGCGCCAAGAAGGCCAAGGAGTTCGCTTTCCTGCCCGGCAACAGCATCGACGCCGAGACCGCAGTGCGCTGGGGCTGGGCCAATCACAGCGTGCCGGGCGACCAGCTCGTTGCGGCTGTCGAGGCTATGGCAGCACGCATCGCCCTGATCCCGCCCGATGTGCTGCGGGTTAAGAAACAGTCGATCAACCGCGCCGCCGAAGCCGCCGGCTTCCGCACCGCTCTCAACGGTATCGCCGAGATGGACGCGCTGCTCCACCTCGCTCCCACGGTGCTCGCGGTCCGTGAGCGGATGGCGCGCGAAGGGCTCAAGCCGGTGATCGATACCTATCGGGGGCCCTCGTCAAACGCCCTCATCGCAACGTTCAATAAGCAGGACTGAATCATGGCTGATGTCGAATTTCGGGTGGACGGGCACGTCGCGCATGTGCGGCTCAATCGCCCGCAGGGGCTCAACGCGATCACGGCGGGGATGGATCATCTGCTGCTTGATGCATGGACCGAGATCAACGCCAATCCCGAGATCTGGTGCGCGATCGTCTCCGCCGAGGGCGAAAAGTCGTTCTGCATCGGCGCTGACGTCTCGGAAGGTCCCGAGCGCAAGACGAGAATGGCGTTGGCCGGCGGGCTGACCGGAATTGGCGGTCCGATGGTCACCCTCAAGAAGCCGCTGGTCGCCGCGGTGCAGGGCTTTTGTGTCGGTGGCGGGCTCGAGCTGGCGATGTGCGCTGACATCATCGTCGCCGCACAAACCGCGCAGTTTGGTTTGCCCGAAACACGTCACGGAATCATCGGCGAATGTGGCGTCGTACATCGGGCGATCCGACAACTGCCGCACCACATCGCGATGGCGATGATCCTGACCGGCGAACGCATCGATGCTGATGCGGCTTATCGTTATGGGCTGGTCAACGAGGTCGTTCCTTTCGCCGACCTGGCCAACGCCGCAATGACATGGGCAGGGAAAATCAACAAATGCGCTCCACGTGCTAACTACGCCGCCAAGGCAGCCGCGCTCGGCAGGCTAGGTTATCCGCTCGAAGTTGCGCTGATGACCCGGTTCGAAGAGATCGAGCAATATGCAGAAAGCGAGGATGTCCGGGAGCGGGATGCCGCCGCCGCCGAGGGGCGAAAGCCTGTCTGGACCGGCCGCTGATGATGGACCCGATGGTCGACCTTGCCACCTTCCGCCAGGTTCTCGGCCATTATCCGACCGGCGTGAGCGTCGTGACGACGGTCGAGGCGGGCGGCGCGCCGGCTGGCATGGTGGTCGGCTCGTTCACTTCGGTCTCGCTCGATCCCCCGCTGGTCGGCTTCCTGCCCGATGCGAAGTCGACGAGCTGGCCGCGGATCGAGCGGACCGGGCGCTTCTGCGTCAACATTCTCGCGCATGGCCAGGAGCCGCTGTGCCGGACTTTCGCGATGAAGGGCGGTGACAAATTCGCGGGACTTGCCTGGCGCGCTTCGCCGGCGGGACTGCCGATCCTCGAAGGTGTTGTGGCCTGGATCGATTGCGACCTCGATGCGGTGCATCTCGCGGGCGATCACTTCTTCGTGACCGGCCTGGTACGCGCCATGAAGGTGGAGCACCCGGCGAGCCCGCTGTTGTTCGTCCAGGGCGGCTATGGCGGCTTCGCACCATTGCTGACGACGGCGGCCTGATGCCGCCATGGCCATTGACCGATTCCCGCCCAATCCCGGCTATGGCGACGGGATATTCCGGCGCCGGATGACCTTGACGGGGCAGTCGGCTGTGGTCACGGCCGAACTGTTCGACGATTATCATCATATGCGGTGCCAGCTGACCCATGACGGCGAGCAGGTCACGGGCATCAGCGGCGAAGTGCTGCGCTTCCCCTTCTCGACTTGCGGCGGTGCCGATGCAGCGCTGAAGGAGCTTGTCGGCCGGGAACTCGATGCCGGCGCGGGCCTCTATCGCAACGGCGGGCCGCAGCGGAATTGCACCCACCTGTTCGACCTCGCCGCTTTTGCAATCGACTTCGCTCCCGCGATGGGCAGGCGGACGATAGAGATCGAGATAGAAGATCAACGCGTCGATGAGCCAGCCGTGGCGCGCGCGCGTGTCGATGGCGTTCTGGTTCACGATTGGTCGATCGCGCAGGAGACGATCGTCGCGCCCTATGCGGATCGCTCGCTGTTCAGTGGTTTCGTGCCCTGGGCGAGGGCCAGGTTTGGAGGCGTGCCATTGCAGGCCGCCTTGCAAATCCAGAAGGGCGCGCTGGTCGCGCGGGGCCGGCGCTACATAGTCGACCGAAGCGGTGGCGGCCTGACCGACGAGCCCGAGCGTATCGGTTCCTGTTTCTCCTTCACCGAACCCAATTTCTCGGCCGCGCAACGTTTGCATGGCTATGCCCGCGACCTGCGCGAGGGCTTTCCAGGGGACCTGTCATGACGCAGCTCAGCACGATCGAAGAGATCATCGAGGATGCGCTCAACGGCCTGCCCTATATCCTGGTCGATGCCGACGATCGCGAGAATGAGGGCGACGTCATCGTCCCCGCTCAGTTCGCAACGCCGCGCCAGATCAATTTCATGGCGCGCCATGCCCGCGGACTCGTCTGCCTCGCGATGACCGCCCAACGCGCCAACGAACTCGAGCTTCCACCGATGAGCCAGGATAATCGCTCGGGCCATGGAACCGCGTTCACCGTCTCGATCGAAGCGAAGGAAGGCGTCACCACCGGCATCTCGGCGCACGACCGCGCCCACACCATCGCGGTCGCGGTCGATCCGTCCAAGGGGGCGTCGGACCTCGTCTCGCCCGGCCACGTCTTCCCGCTGGTGGCGCAGGATGGCGGCGTGCTGGTTCGTGCCGGGCATACCGAGGCCGCGGTCGATATCTCGCGCCTGGCCGGGCTGGTTCCCGCCGGCGTGATCTGCGAGGTGATGAACGACGATGGCACGATGGCACGGCTGCCAGAATTGCTGGTCTTCGCGGAAGAGCATGGCCTCAAGGTCGGCACGATCGCCGATCTGATCGCCTTCCGGCGGCGGTCCGAGCAGCTCGTCCGGCGGGTCGCCGAAGGGCCGTTCGATTCGCATTATGGCGCGGGTTTCCGTATTATCGTCTATCGCAGCACGATCGATGCCAGCGAGCATGTCGCCCTCGTCCGCGGCGAGATCATCCCCGATCGCGAGACGCTGGTACGGGTCCACCAGGTCGATCTTACCGCCGATCTGCTCGGCTGGAACGCAGCGCGCGAGGATTATGTGGGCAAGGCGCTCCGAACGATTGCGAGTTGGGACGGCCCGGCTGCAGCGGTGTTCGTACGCGATCCCGATCCGGCTTCGGTCTCGAAGCGCGTTGCCGGAGGCCGCGAGGCTTATCGGGACGATCAGAGTATTCGCGACTATGGAATTGGCGCCCAGATCCTGCGCGACCTCGGGGTTCGCGACATGCGGCTGCTGACCTCTTCGGATAACAAGCTTACCGCGCTCGAGGGGTTCGGGCTGCGGGTTACGTCTCGCATGCCGATCGGCGGCTAGAACCGCATAATACACTCCGAGAGCATTGGGTCATGCTCATAGGACAGCGGCTCCTGAATGTCCGCGGCAGATAGAAATGGCACTCTTTCCGCCTCAGCCCGAAGCTCCCGGTGCATGGCTCGAAGCCGCGTGTCGTATCGCGAAAGCTCGCCATTCTCGTGGCCACCCCCATCATAAGCACATCCTCGAGAGCAGAGGATGACCAGGCCACCGCAGCCCGCGAGCACCCATAAAATAGGATATCTCTAAATTGCGGGATGGGACATTTCTAAATCGCGCTTGCAAAGCGGACGTCAGATAACGGCGGTTATGTCGCGCGAAGCGGACAATGACGTTGCACCAAAAGCGCGCTCGCGTCATGGCGTATCGATGATCTCCGATGAGATGTCGCAACGGATATTGCACGCGATCGAGCATGCTCCGGACTGGTTACGTCAGGACCTGATCTCAAAGGATCCGCAGGTCCGCATCCGCGCCGAAGAGACGCTGGCTGCGATGATCGCCGCCGCGCTGAGAACGGACCCTCGTTCCTCATAGCAACCGCCATTTTGCGCTCGACTTCTTTGCTGATTGGAGCGTTGATCATGTGACGAGTCGCGGGGCGAAAAGCCTCGGGATCGGCCCGGCCCTGATCTTGCCGGGCTTCAGGTGCTGCAACCGGCATTTTGCCGTTCCGAATATCGGAGCCACCTGTGATCGTCATTGAATGCTTTGAAATCAGTACCATCGGATTGGATCCTGACAATAGGCCTGAGAGGCCTTGTCGGTGACCAGCAAGCTTGATGCGTCGCTGAATGCCCTGGAGGGCATGTCGCCGGCCGAACTCCGCGCCGAATGGCAGCGCGTGATGAAGTCGCCTTGCCCGCGCTTCGGGCCAGACCTGCTCCGCCACGCCATCGGCCACCATCTTCAGGAACAGGCCGACCGAACGACGACGACGGCAGCAAGCCGCGCGCTGAGGGGCGCGACCAGCAATGCCGCGGCCAGCCTGCGACCCGGCACCCACCTGCTGCGCAGCTGGAACGGACGGGATATTTCGGTGCTCGTCACCAATCGCGGCTTCGAATTCGACGGCCGGAACTGGACCTCGCTGTCGGCCATCGCCCGCGAAGTTACGGGCACAGCCTGGTCGGGGCCCCGCTTCTTCGGACTGAAGGGCAGGGCGCATGGCTAAGGCCAGACCCCCGGCACAGCGGACGGGCGCGACACGGTGCGCGGTCTATACGCGCAAATCGACCGACGAGGGGCTGGAACAGAGTTTCAACAGCCTCGATGCCCAGCGCGAAGCGTGCGAAGCCTATATTCTGTCCCAGCGCCATGAAGGCTGGACCCCGGTGCGCGACGCCTATGACGATGGCGGTTTCTCGGGTGGCAATATGGATAGACCAGGCCTCCAGCGGCTGCTCGACGATGTCCGCAGCGGGCGGGTCGATGTGATCGTCGTCTACAAGGTCGACCGCCTGACCCGCAGCCTCGCCGACTTCGCCAAGATCGTCGAGATCCTCGATGAACGGAACGCGTCCTTCGTTTCGGTCACCCAGGCCTTCAACACGACGTCCAGCATGGGAAGGCTGACCCTCAATGTGCTGCTGTCCTTCGCCCAGTTCGAGCGCGAGGTCACTGGTGAACGTATCCGCGACAAGATCGCGGCGTCGAAGGCCAAGGGGATGTGGATGGGCGGCAACATCCCGCTTGGCTATGATGTGAAGGACCGCAAGCTGGTGGTGAACAAAGCGGAGGCCGAACAGGTCGGTACCATCTTCCAGCGCTACGCGGCTCTCGGCTCCGCAAGGCTGCTCATCGCCGAACTTAATGAGCGCGGACATCGCACCAAGCGCAACGGGATCCGGGGTGGCAACACCTTCGGTCGCGGGCCGCTGTATCATATCCTGAAAAACCGCATCTATCTCGGCGAGATCACGCATCAGGGCCTCCTTCACAACGCCCACCGCGTCGAACTTGAAGGCGAAAGCCTACGGCGCACCAAAGCGTCCATCAGCGATTGACCGCACCCTTCGAAACTGACACCCAAACAATGTCGACCGGGTGACCGCCTCTGATCGCGATCATCTCGGAACGGTGATCGCCATCATGTCGGAATGGCTGCGCGCGATCATCGGAATCCGCAGCATCTTGCCGAGGTCGGCTTTTACCGCGAGGTGCGGGTGAAGAGCTTCGAAAGCATGCTGACCCGCACGCTGGTCGCGGCGCGCAATCAGATGCTCAAGGCGACGACGCAGCTGTCGAACCAAATCCGCGGTCTGATGAAAACGTTCGGCCTGGTCGTCCCCAAGGGCACCGGGCGTTGTGTTTTCAACATGTTAAGCAGATGATTCTGCAGAGCTGGAATAGCTCAGAATATTCCCACGTAATCGCTACGTAATACTGCGGTTCCATTTCGTGCTTTGTGTAAGCGCCCGACTCGACGCCCCGCCGCCCGGGACAATAGCGACGATAGTTTGCCACCGTGGCGGATCAATCGTCCGCTTGCCGAACCATTACATTCATTCCGCATTGATCATCAGCCTATGGCCGACCCTTGCGGGAGCCGGCCGAACTCATTTCCGGAGTAGGATCACAATTGTCTGCACCAAGCCTATAAGTCCTCAGCAGCCTCTGCCAGGATCATTGAGCTCAATCCCTGCTCCCCACTGAACGGATTTGCGTAGGAAAGGATCAAAATGCTCGACATCGCCATGACCGTGGAAAATAGGACCAGAGCGATCGCGCACGACCGGCGGTTCCCGCTGTGAACGAGAGCGATCCAGGTCAGAATGCAGGACCCGATAACCAGTAACCCCAGAAGCCTGAAATTGACCTCTTTGTCTTCGCTGACTAGGATGCGTCCGCGTCGGGCCTCCCGAACCTTGTTCAACGCATCGACGATCTCGGCCACTCGTGCCTGCTGTCCGGTATCCTGGGACCTGAGGCTGCGCGTAAAATCGATGGCTATCAGCAATTCCTTCGAGCAGCCGCAAACCCGATGGGTCATCGTCTGGACCCTTTTTTCAGCCATGGCCGGCCATTCGCGCTCTACGGCCGACCTGACATATGCACGGATCAGGTGGTGAAGCTTTGCGTCCGTTTCCCGGGGCAGGCCCTTCGACAAAATGAGAGCATCCCTGAGGCTCGTTGCCTCAGCTCCGATGTGCTGCTTGGCTTCACCATAATTCTTCCAGACGGGATCGGCGCTGAATACCAGCAACAGCCCGAACACCCCGCCCAAAGGCGATAGCATGGCAGGCGACAAAGCCTTGAACGCATCGGCGCGCTCACCCGTCGCCAGCCGCATCACGACCACAAAGATGGCCGCAGCCAGAAAATAGGCGACACCGAAAACTGCCAATGTCATCGCAACCAGTGATAGATTGCTAAGCCATAAAATTATCTCTGGCATCTTAACTCCACGGCGGTTCAATATTATTGGTGGCGATATTATGAATAAACCGACATTTCCCAGATGGATTCCAAGATAAGCCCGATTGAGAGCAGGATTGCAGCGTGAGGCGGTTGGATGCAACCGGATTTTGGCGCGGCATCGGGTCTTTTCGAGAAAGCGCTCGCCGCGCCGGATTTGGTTGGACAGCATGTAGGCGCGGCACATGTCGCCGGCCATTGTCGCGTCAGGCAGCCGGGAATCCTGCGCGACCAGGGTCTCGAACTGGTCAAGAGCGCTGGCGTCGGCCCCGCGCTTCATCAATAGCGCGGCCAGTTCGAGGCGCGGCGACATATTGAGGGGAGCCAGATCGACGGCCGTCCGCAAGGAAGCCTCGGCATTGGCGGCCGCCAGGTTCTGGTCGCGGAAGCGACTTTGGACATGGCCCAGCACTTGCCAATAGGCGGCTTGGGAGGGATCGGCCTGCGTGGCGGCATCGGCCTCGGCTTCGGCCTCGGCGAGCTGCGCCGGGTCGCCGCGGCCCTGGTCGAAGGCCCGCACCCGTTCGACAGCCTTGGCAAAATGAGGATCCGATCCATCGGCGGGAGCGGGTGCCGCCGACCCATCGGCGAGGCAGCCGGTGCCACCGCCATTGGCCTTGGTCATCCTCCGCTCCAGATGGTCCCGGGCGAGGGCGTCGCCCTGGGCCGCCGCTTTCCGGTACAGGTCCACAGCCATCCGGCAATCCTTGGCGACTCCCAAACCGCGGGAATACATGAAGGCGAGATTGGTCTGCGCCGAGGCCTGGCCCCTTTCTGCCCCCATGCGTATGCGCGGCAGCGCTTCGGCATAATCCTTGGGTAGGCCCAAGCCGTTGAGGAACATGAAGCCGAGGCTCACATCGGCCAGCCAATAACCGCGACGAACCGCCGCGAGGTACTGATAGTCTGCGGCCTGGTCAAACCGGGAAGCCCTCAAGGCGCGACCGTACTGGAAGCGGAAGCGTCCCTCGGCGGGGTAGAGGGCGACGGCTTCCGAACATGCGACGATAGCGGCAGAGCGCTCAATCTTTTCCGACGGCACCCCATCGACAACCTTGGCCGGGTCGGTGGGCGACGCCGCCAGCCGGTCGCAATCATGGATCGGCGCTGCCGCCCACGCTTCGGTCGCCGCTACCAGGACAAACAGTCCCGCCACGACCCGCAAGAGCTTGCTCATCGCGCTCCCTTCACGACATTTTCCCCATTGAACGCGCGGTAGCGCGTATCGGGGGGGGGGGCTTGGATCGGCTTGCGCTTGAAACACTGCCGCAAGATGGCTTTAGCGCACCACCGTTCCTCGCATGCCAGACTCTGATCTGTTCATCCTCGGCGCACCGACGGTCAAATGATGCACTGGCGTCCATATCGGTTATTTTGTCCCAAGGCAGGCCAACAGCTATGAGTAGATACCCGGAGGGCCGAGCATTCGGAGGGGGCTCCAAGGGAACCGAGCTGCTGACGGTTTGGTGAACAGCGAGATGAGATCATCCAGGCTATCGTACGCCAAAATTGTCGCACCGACCCGCCAATATGCCATCAGGGACGACCTCGTACCGATGCACCGCCGGAGTTGGCCGATGCTGTTGAAAAGTTCGCAGGGTGTATTGCGACGACCCGTCAAACCCGCCACCCAACGGCAAGCTTAGCGGTGCGACGTGAACTAACGGCAGCTCGCAGGCGTGCTCCGACCGTCCTGCAGGGCAGCAACTGGGCCGTTTGCTGACCGTCAGCTTTAAGGCTCAACCACGTGAAAAGCGGACGGCCAATAGCTGTTCATTGCGCGCTCTGATCGAGCTAGCTGACTGGCTCCAAGGGCCGGCGAACCAGGGCATACATCGCTTCCATCGCCGCGCGGTCGCGGAACCAGATTTCGGTCAGACATCATGGTCCGTCGTTCCGCGCGCCGCGCCGGTCGCGGTCGGATCGGCCGGCTGCGCATAGTTGCGTCGGTAATCGAGCATGAAGGGGCCGAGCAGCTTCAGCGCCAGCGGGACATGGTGATTCTCATAATAGTCGCGGAACTGCGCAGGGGAGGTGTCGGGCTTGCGCCTGATCAGCAGGATCTTCTTGATCGGGCCGGTGCAGCTGGCGCTGCTTCCCGGTTCCAGCGCAGCGGCGGCCCCGGGCTGTAATCCCAACAGCGCGGCCAGCGCCGCCAATCCCGATGCTTTCACCATCTCGCTCCCGTGTCGCCCTAATCCTGCCTGTCCAACAATTCCCCGCGAGACATGATGGACTGGATCGATATCGGGATGACTGGGTTTGCTTATGATATTGTCAACTGACCGCGCTGGCGGCCCCAGCGAGTCCGAAAACAGCGCATCGCCTGCGTATGTGAAGGAGTAGCTGCATTCCCAGGTGCCGAATCTTTTACGAATGAAAGACACAGACGCCGCCGACAGAAGATTACCCCAGTTCGCATGAGCGGGCTGTCGCATTATTTTTTTGCGCTGCAAAATTCGCGAAGTTGTAACTTCGTTGTAGCCAGAATGCCTTGGAAATCCGCGCAGTATCGCCCCGATCAACACAAAGGGGTGGCGGCTACCATGGAAATTTTCTCGATTCGCAGGCGGGCTGTTTTCGGCATTTCGACGATAGTGCTTGCAGTTGCGATGGCGACGCCGTTGCGCGCCGAAAGCATGAAGGCGGCGGCAGCTGAAGAGGGCAGCGCGGACATTGCCGAAGGATCGGACATCATCGTCACCGCGACCCGCGCCAACGAGATCGCCCCGGTCACAGCCTCGCTGCAGACCACCCAGCCACAGGCCATCATCTCGCGATCGTTTATCGAGGATTCACTGCCGGCGACGACCGATTTCAACGGCATCGCGCTGATTTCTCCGAGCGTTTCCAATTTCGGCGGCACCAACGGTGCGGGCCTCAGCGAGTCAAAGGCCCAGATCCGGGGCTTTCAGGATGGCGAATATAATATCACCTTTGACGGCGTGCCGTTCGGCGACCAGAATGATCCAACGCATCACAGCAATACCTTCTTCCCGTCGAACACGATCGAGACGCTGATCGTAGATCGTGGTCCGGGCAACGCCAGCCAACTGGGTCAGGCGACGTTCGGCGGCAATATCAACTTGTTCTCGCGGGAGACGCGCGCGGAAATGAGTGGTGACCTGAGGGGCAGCTACGGCAGCTTCAATACTTACTTGCTGCGCGGCCTCTTTCAGAGCGGTGCGATCGAATCCCTGGGTGGCAGCGAATTCCTGCTGACCGCGCAGCACACCAAATCCGACGGTGAACGGAGTTTCAGCCCGTTCAAGGCCGAAAATGTCTTCGGCAAGGCGGTGATCCCGTTCGGACCCGATGTGAAGCTTACGATTATCGGTACCTACAACGAGAATCGTTTCAACCAGCCCGACAAGGATGGCGCCACGCTCGCTCAGGTCGCAGCGTTTGGCAAGAATTTCAGCATGAACGACGATCCGACCAGCCAGACCTATTTCGGTTATAATCATACCCACAAGACGACCGATTTTGAGATCGCCAAGCTGGAAGCCCGTTTCTCTGACAAGTTTTCGCTCGAAAATCGCGCCTTTACCTACAGCTACGACAACGAGACGCTGAGCGGCAATGACGTGACCCTGTTCGCGACGGCCACGCCAGCGGCGATCACCGCGGCCAACGTGGTACGCCTGTCGGCCACGCCGCTTCTTTCGCCAACCGGTCCTACCGTCGTGGGCGTGCCGGGCTACACAAAGACCAACAAATATCGCGTCTACGGCAACATCTTCAAAGCGCATCTTGATGTCGGGATCGCAACGCTGACCGGCGGCTTCTGGTACGAGCATTCGAGCACCTACCGCCAGCAACGCGACGTCAACCTGGTTACCCTCGAACGCAACTATATCGAAAAAGCGGTGACCAATCCGGTGACCGGCGCCAAGACCCCGGCAGACATCAAGTTCGACCAGCATTCGCAGATCAACCACTTCGAGGAGTTCGCTGAGGTCGAGCTGCGGCTAATCGAAGGTCTGAGGATCACGCCCGGCATCAAGCATGTCTCCTTCACCCGGAAGATCAATGCCGACTACAATCAGACCGTGCGTTATGCGCAGATGACCCGTCGCACCTGGACTGCGACCTTGCCCTTCGCCACGATCAACTACTCCGTCAATGAAAAGCTTTCCGCCTATGCGCAATATGCGCGCGGATTTCTGACCCCGCCGATCACCGTCCTCAACGTCGTCAATCCGGGTTTGTCGACGGTCGAGCCCCAACGTTCGACCAACTACCAGATCGGCACGGTCTACCATGGCAGCCATTTGAGTCTCGACTTCGATGGATATTATATCGACTTCAAGAACAAATTTTCCTCATTTACCTCGCCTGTTCCAGGTCAAGGCACCATCTTCGTCAATCAGGGTTCGGTAATCTACAAGGGCATTGAGGGTCAGGCGACCTATGCGTTCGACGGCGGCCTCGCCCTCTTCGTAAACGCGTCGCGAAACTATGCCAAGACCGACAATCCTGGTAATCCGCATACGCAGGTTGCGAATGCGCCATACTCAACCGCGGCGGCCGGTATTCTGTACAAACACGGGCCGTTCAAAATGTCGCTGATCACCAAATATACGGGCAAGCAATATGCGGTCGACGGCGAATTGGCCGCCTATCGTATCCGTCCCTATAATCTGACGAATTTCTCGGCAAGCTACGACTTCGGCATCGCACGGGTCGGGGTGGAATTGTACAACGCTTTCAATTCGCGCCGCGTGACCAACATAAACCAGGGCAAGACAGTGCCGTTCGACCAGTATTTCTACCAGTCGGGTCGAGCGCTGACCGCGGATGTGACATTCCATATTTGATCTGATGAGATATTCGCATAAATTCAAATTGCTGAAGTGCGATGGTCGATACAGCCATCGAGTGGAATGACGGATCGCGAATATTGGATCACGCCCCTTTCCCGCCTCAAGCGGGGAAGGGGCATGCTTTTGCTATCCCGTGGAAGTGACGGGCGGCTGATCTTCCCATTGTTGATGGCTTTGCTGCCGTGCGGGCCTGTCGTTGCGGCCGAACCTGAAGGGGACAAGGCCGAGATCGTCGTCCGCGCGGAACGGCCCGTCGTCCAGCGATCGATCGATCGACAGGTCTTCGTCACCGGCCATGATCTGCAGGCGACCACCGGGTCGCTCGCCGACGTACTCAAAAACCTGCCCTCGGTCGATGTCGATGCGCAAGGCAATGTCAGTCTGCGCGGCAATGACGATGTCGAAATATTGATCGACGGCAAGCCTTCCACCCTGCTGTCGAAGGGCAATCGTGGCGAAGCGCTCCAGCAGATGTCGGCAGGCGAAATCGACCATATCGAGATCATCACCAACCCCTCCGCGCGCTTCCGACCCGATGGCTCATCGGGTGTGATCAACATCATCAGGAAAAAGCGCCGGGAGCAGGGAGCGTCGGGCACGATTCAGGCGACAGCAGGAAGCGACGGGCGTTATAATTTCAATGGTGCCGGAGCCTATAATCGTGGTCCGTTCAGCCTCAACGGCACCGCGGCTTATCGGCGCGATGTCCTGCGCCGTTCCTATGTCGAAGACCGGCATCTGACCGACCTTTCTACTCTGGCCGAGACCGATGCGCGGCAGGATGCGCGGACCCGCGGCCACCGCATTACCCGCAGTGGCAGCCTCAATGCCGACTATGATCTGGATGCCCGCGACACGATAAGTGGCGGATTCAGCTATAGTCGACGCACCGGGCGGCCGCGCATCAGCGACTTCGACCGCTTTACCGACGCCGCCGGCGCCCTGTTCAATGCCTTTGACCGGTTCGGCACCGGCCCCGAGCGTGAAGTAAGCTCCCAGGGTTCGGCCAGGTGGCGGCACCAGTTCGGATCATCGAACCATTTTATGACCGTCGATGTGCGGCGCGGCGAAACGGTGGAAAGCGAATATCGCCAATTCACCAGGAGCTTGATCATCCCACCGGGCCTGCCGCGTACCGACTATCAGCAACCTCATACCGATGAGATCGAGAACAAGCTGACGGTGGAATATAGCCGACCGCTGGCATCTGGCGCGAAGCTGGTCGTCGGCTATGATCTCCAGCACAATGAGAATGGCTATCGCTACGTGGCCGGCCTGATCGATCCGGTCAGCGCCAGGCCGATCGTAGACCCCGCCGCGATCAACAATTTCGAATATGACCAGCGCGTCCACGCCGTTTACGCCACTTATGAACGCGCCTTGAGCAAGACATGGACAGCGGTCCTCGGCCTGAGAGTCGAGGATGCGAACATCAAGACCCATCTGATCAGCGGAGGTCTGAGCGGTCGGCAAAGCTATGTCCGCCTTTATCCGACCTTGCATGTCGAGCATGAGCTGCCCGGGGGAGGCGCGCTTCGCTCGAGCTACAGTCGCCGGGTCACCCGGCTGCAGCCGAACGACCTCAACCCGTTCGGGACCTTTCTCGATCCGTTCAACTTGCGCATGGGCAATCCCAATCTCCGGCCCCAACAGACCGATTCCTATGAGGCGAGTGGCCAGTCGAAGACGCTGGGAATCAATTGGAACGCGACCTTCTACTTCCGCAAGACGAATAATCTCGTCAGCGATATCAGCCGGGCGATCAGCTCCACGACATTTCTGACGACCAAGGACAATGTCGGCCGTAGCCGCAATGTTGGCGTTGAACTGGCGCTCAACGGCAAGATAAGTTCGAAACTCTCCTTCAACAGCAGCGGCAGTGTCTATGCGAGCCGGATCGACGCCTCCAATCTCGGCGTTTCGAATATACGCTCGATCACCTCCTACAGCGTGAAGGCCAATCTCGATTGGCGGATGAACGCGAACGACATGTTTCAGATCAATGGCTCGCGCACCGGCAAGACTCTCACAGCTCAAGGCTTCCGCTTGCCGTCGGTCACCGCCAATTTCGGCTATCGGCACAGGCTGCGTGAAGGATTGTCGGCGGTGTTTACACTGTCTGACATATTTGATTCGCTGCGCGAACGAACGGTGATCGACACGCCAGGCTTACGCGATCTGATCAAGCGCCGCCGTGCGGTGCGGACGGCCACGCTGGCGCTCATCTGGACGCCGGGCGGCGGCAAGAAAAACACCGCCGACGCGCGCTTCGACTATTCAGGAGACAAGGACTGAACTAGCGGCATACAAGATGCCTGCCGTCACTCGAGCACCCAGGGTCGGAACCCTATCCCGGCCATCGCGGTAATCGGTTTCCGGTCCTAATTTTTCAGGCCGGGAATGTCGCTGTCGGAAAAACCGATGACGTAGATATTATTGGGCCCGGCCGTGTCGAGCAGAAAGTCATTGTCGTTGACGAGATAGAGGGTGTGACGCGTCTTGCCGCCGACCATCTGATCGGGGCCGAAAGCAATCCCCTCGAGCTTGCCCGGAATCTTCGACAGGGCGATGCCAGCGTCGCCCAGCAGCTTTACAAGGTCCAGCACCTCGGCCTTCTTAACTGCCGCAGAAGCGGCGGCGGCGCCTTCGCGATCGCCTATGTCCGCGGCGTCCTTCAGGTCGATCCGGAACAGCTTCTTGGCTACTGCCGGGGTGCCTTCACCAAGCCCGCTCCCGTCGCGTTCAAGGACGAGAAACTCGTGGCCGTTGATCGCGAGGATTTCGCTTACGCCTGAACCATCGGTGAGTTTGTAGCCGTGTTCGCGAACCTTGCCCGATGCAATGTCGATCTCGACGATGCGCAGCAATTTCTTGCTCTCCGGCACGGCCGCATCCTGCCGCAAAGCCGCCTGCATGATACCGACCAGCGTCTTGCCATCTGGAGTGATCGCGAGGCCTTCCATTCCCTTGTTCGCGGTCCGGCCCGTAGCGTTGTCGGCGATTTCGTTGTCGCCGATCGGAGACAGTTTCGCGGCGGCGAATTTGGCGGGCAGCGCGAAGCTCTTCAGCCGCCGGCCGGTGGCGCGGTCGAACTGGTAGACGAAGGGGCCATATTCATCGGAGATGAAGACGCTTTTGCCGTCACGGCTGACGCGGATGCCTTCAGGATCGACGCGGCCATGACCCGGATAGGTGGAAGGCTTGCCAGGATCGAAATTGTCCGAGCGACCCGAAAAATAGAAACGGCCAGCCTTGTTCAGGCCCGGTGCGCCCGTTCCCAGACCCGCCGCCTTTCCATCGCCGTAGGCCAGAGAGGTCGCGCTGAACAGCAGGGTCGTGGATTGTAATCGGGGGTTTACCGTGAAGGGCAGAACCGAGCCTGACAGAGCAGGTGCGAGCGATACCGAGACTGTCTGAAAGCGCGAGATATAGCTTGTCGTGTTGTCGACGGCCGCATTGTAAGGCTTTGCGTTGGCACCGCGATCGGGAAGCATCAGGAAAGTCCCGTAGCCAGCGGCAGCTATAGCCGAACCGGTTCCCCCCAATATGGCGGCGGCATCGCCATTTTCCAGTTTACCGTTGAGTCCGGATAAATCGATACCGGCCCCGGCTTTGTTGCCGGTCAGGGTACCTACTCCGAGCAAGGCAAAATCGGCGTGGGCGACCGCAGGTAAGGCGAACAGCGCGATACCGAGGCTTAGATAGCGAATATGCTTGTTGAATATCATTCCCGATGCCGCCGCTTTTTGAGGAGATTCTCTTGGCGCTAGAGGCGGGTTATGACCGTCTTGTTACATTGGCCGGCGCCGTCGCAGTCGTCGATCAGCGCGCGAGGATTTCCTGCTCGATCGCGATGCCGAGCTCCTGGGTCGAGGCCTTGCCGCCCAGATCGGGCGTGCGCGGCGTGCCGTCGTCGGACAGGACCACTTCAAGCGCGGCCATGATCAGCGCGGCGCCGTCCACCTCGCCGAGATGATCGAGCATCATCGCTGCCGACCAGATCTGGCCGATCGGGTTGGAGATGTTCCGGCCGGCGATGTCGGGGGCCGAGCCGTGGACCGGTTCGAACAACGACGGGAAGCGACGTTCGGGGTTGATGTTGGCGCCGGGGGCGACCGCGATCGTGCCGGTGACGCGGGGGCCGAGATCGGACAAGATATCACCAAATAGGTTTGATCAGACAACGATATCGAACCGTTCGGGAGTCATCGCGAAACGGGCGGCGAGAATGTCGACATGATATTGGTCCGCGCGGATATCGGGATATTGCGCCGACATCGCCTCGAAGCGCTCGTCCCAGAAGGGCATCGAATAGAACAGGCCATT
>CANJRZ010000010.1 GCA_947476735.1 Sphingomonadaceae bacterium | reverse complement strand
CTCGGTTCAGGTGAGTGTTGCAACCCAACCTTATCCGAAGATCTCCGATGGCCACCCGCGAAGCTGACCGGCCGCTACAGCGCTGTTGGATGGCGCGCGGCCGGTCAGCTTCGCTACCGTCGAGCTACACCACCAACCGGGACACGACCCTACGGCAGGTAGCCGACCTTCTTGGCAATCGAAGCTGCCACCGCCCATCGAGATGGAGACTCTGGGAGCGGTTGAGCTTCAGAATTCGCCGCTTTGGTTCATTGCTCGGACACGTCTACGATGGACTGGATGGCGCCGGCCAGCCACCGTCGCGTTTCGTTGACGGTATCTCCCGCCAAAGCGGGCAATGGCAGAACCTGACGCGCTGCCATGTAGCCGATCCATAAAATATTGATCTGCGCGGAGCGCGCCAACGCATCACTGCCGCCCAGCCAATCCGCCAGAGGACGATTGATATGCTGGTGCATGAGATCGCTGCACAAATCACGTGCCTCTGCGTCCGCGGTCGCCAGCATCATCATGGCAAGCGCGCTCGGTATCTCTTCCCCCATCATCAGCACCGCGACAGCGCGTTCGCCGAAATCCGAACGCTCTCCCGTGATGAAGGGGGCTAGCTGCAGAAAATCTTCGACGGCTGCGCGAAACAGGCCCTCCTTCGAGCCAAAGTAGCGGCGGATCAGCGTGGAATTCACGCCCGCTTCCGCCGCCACTTCGCGCACTCCGACCGTCGTGTAACCCTTCAGCGCAAAGAGCTTTTGAGCGGCCCGCAGAATGTTCTCGCGTGTGCGTGCAGCATCGCGCAGGCCCGTTCGCGGCGGTGATATCTGTGTCGTCATACGCCATTTACTTAGGGGGCAACCGGTGTTAGGTCCAGCTTTGTACACAAGTGTAGACTTATCTGGAGTGGACGACGATGCCCGAAGCAGGAGATGGCGCGGCGCGCGCCAGGCTGGAAGCGATGACCGCGAAATACCGGGGTGAACGGGAGAAGCGGTTACGGTCCGACGGAACGGCTCAATATCGGGACTTTTCTGGCGTCTTCGAAGATTTCGACCGCGATCCCTATGCTGATCCAGGGTTTCAGCGCGCGGCGGTCTTTGAGGAGATTGATGTCGCGATCATCGGCTGTGGGATCGGCGGCTTGATGGCGGCAGCGAAGCTCGTGCAGCAGGGCGTTACCAGCATGCGCCTGATCGACAAGGCCGGGGACTTTGGGGGGACGTGGTATTGGAACCGCTATCCCGGAGCGGCCTGTGACATCGAATCCTATATCTACATGCCCATGCTCGAGGAGACCGGCTACATACCATCCGAAAAATATGCCAAAGCTCCCGAGATTTTCGCACATTGCCAGCGCATCGGGAAGCAGTTCGATCTCTATCCGAAGGCACTTTTCCAGACATTGGTGCAGGAAGTTCGTTGGCATGATGGCGACGGGCGCTGGGAAGTCTCCACGAACCGAGGTGACCGGGTGCGTTCGCGGTTCCTGATCATCGCAGGCGGCATCTTGCACAAGGCGAAACTGCCCGGGATCCCCGGCGTCGAGACCTTCAAGGGCAAGAGTTTCCACACCAGCCGCTGGGACTATGGTTATACCGGCGGTAGTCCGACCGAAAAGATGGACAAACTGGTCGACAAGCGGGTCGCGATCCTCGGTACGGGGGCGACATCGGTTCAGGTGATCCCACGGTTGGCCGAAACGGCGCAACAATTATATGTTTTACAGCGAACTCCCTCCACGGTGGGCGTGCGCGCCAATCGGCCCACCGAACCCGAATGGGCGAACGCGCTACAGCCGGGCTGGCAGGCAGAAAGAGTAGAAAATTTTACGCGGATAGTTGCCGGCCAGCATGCCGGTCAGGACCTGGTGAACGACGGGTTTAGCCAGATATTCGGTCGCAATCCCAATGCACTCGGCATTTCAACTGAGGAAGAGCAACTGCTCGATCTGGAAGCCATGGAAGCGGTCCGCGCCCGGATCGATTCGATAGTCACCGATCCGGTGACCGCCGAAGCGCTCAAGCCCTGGTATAATCTGATGTGCAAGCGGCCCTGCTTCCACGACGAATACCTGCCGGCCTTCAATCGATCGAATGTGAAGCTGCTCGATACGGGTGGCAAGGGGGTCGAGCGGATCACCGAGGATGCGGTGGTCGTCGGCGGCGTCTCCTATCCGGTTGACTGCATCGTCTATGGCTCTGGCTTCGAAACGGGCTCCGGTTATACGAGTAGGCTGGGATTCGAGATATATGGCCGCGGCGGCACCAGCATGACCGATGCGTGGGCGGGCGGAGCAGCGACGCTGCACGGCATGCTTGTGCGCGGGTTTCCGAACCTCATGATTTTCGATCAGCTGCAAGGCGGTATTGCGATCAATTTCGCTCACCTGATGACCGAACTGGCCAATCACGCCAGTTGGTTGATTGCCTATTGTATCGAACAGGGCATCGGCGAAATCGAGCCCAGCGCCGAGGCGCAGGAGGAGTGGTTCCAAACATTGCTCGGCAGGCTTGGTGCCCAGGCTATGTTCTTTGCCCAATGCACACCTGGTTACTTCAATTCGGAAGGCCGGTTGGATCCGTCGGCTTCGGCTATCCGCTCGATTCCCTATTTCGGGCCACTGCTCGACTTCATCCAGATACTGCGTGACTGGCGCGCGGCAGGAACCTTGGAAGGTGTCGAGGTCCGCCGCAGCCAGATTGTCACCGACTGAGCCACCGTTTGACGGGTAGCAAGTTGTTGCGAACAGGAGATATATCATGAGTTCGGGAGAGTTCGACGGCAAGGTCGTGATCGTAACGGGTGCTGCTTCCGGTCTGGGACGAGCGACAGCGCTCGCCTTTGCCGGGGCTGGCGCGAAGCTGGTAGTGGCGGACATTGATCAGGACGCTCTCCTGGCGACAGCGGCCAGCACGACAGCCTTGGGAAGCGAAACCATCGCCATCACCACGAATGTCATCGACATCGCCTCCTGTGCTGCCCTGATTGCGGGGGCGCGCGCGCATTTCGGCCGCATCGACGCCCTGTGCAACATCGCCGGAGCGTTTCGCTTCGATCATGCCTCCAACATAACACCAGAGGTGTGGGACAAAATCTTCGCGGTGAATGTGCGCGGTCCCTTCTTCCTCATTCAGTCCGCTTTGCCCCACCTTATCGAAAGCAGCGGCGCGATCGTCAATGTGGCGTCCGCCTCGGCCTTTCTCGGCCACGCCTATTTGACGCATTACGCCGCCAGCAAGGCCGCGCTCGTCAACCTCACCAAGTCGCTGGCCATGGAGTTCATGCATGCGCCCGTGCGTATCAATGCGATTGCTCCGGGAGGTATCAATACGGCGATGACGGCCACTCCTTCGATCCCTGACGGAATCGATTTCCAGTTGATTGGCCGTTACACCCCCATGCGTGGATCATCCGAACCCGAGGATCTTACCGACCTTGTGATGTTGCTGGCGGGACCACGGGGCAAGGCGTTTCACGGCGCGTGTCTGAACGCCGATCGAGGCATCACCGCTGGTTGATCCGTTCGAAGATTCCGGCACGTGGCCCAACCAATGTCACGAGCCCATCATTGCGATGTATTTTCTTTCCTGTTGGACTTCCTTAGGAGACAAAGCATGCCACATAGCAAATTGGATGATCTGCCGAACGGTGGTGACCGCTGGCCCGCTATCGGCCGTGAAGGTTTTCGCACCGTCAAATGGGGCGATATGGAGGTCGGTCTGACGACCGTTCACGCACCTCTCGATTGCACTGAACAATACAAGTTCGGCGGATTGCCCGGCGGGGTCTGTCCTTGCCCGCATTATGGCTATGTTTTTGAAGGGCGCATGCGCGCGCAATATCCGGGTTCGGACTGGCCGGAAGAGGTGATCGAAGCGGGTGAGGCCTATTTCATCCCGTCGGGTCACGTATTGATCTATGACGAGCCGAGCAGGGTTCTCGAGTTCAATCCGGCTCATGCGCTTCAGATGTGCATGGACGCAATGCAACGAGCCCTTGAGAAAGCTGGCGCGTCAACAGAGCAAAGCTGAGGCATCCGGGGCTCGAATATCAGCCTGCATTGTTCAGGCGGCCGCGGCCGGTGCTGGCTGGGCATGGACACCGAACGTCCGCGTCATGTCTTCTCCGCGGTCATATCGACCGCTCCATTCATGGAAATACTCGGGCAGAGCCTGATGATCCGGGTTGTGCCAGGGCATTTGCGACATGGTAATGCCCATCATTGAACGCAATTTTCCGATGGTCGGCAGTTTGTGGTTCGAATATTGGGTAAACCATTCTTCCGGCAAGGCCGGAAAGACCTTGCGGAATTCTTCCGTTACGGCGGCGATAACGTCGCCGACGTGCTTCATGAAGCCTTTGAAGCGGCTGACCCTGTAGAAGTAATGGCCGTAGACATGGTCATAGATCATCAACCCCGAGCTGCGGTGCTCGATCTCCTCGCAAAAATGCCAGAGGAACAGCGATGCGACGCGGGCATCGCCCTTGGCGAACAAGGCTTCACGATTGTCGAGCATCAGCCGGAACGACGGCGTGAAGATGCTCTCCAGTCCGCCGACATAGGCAAGATGGTATTTGAGATCATGTTCGGCATAGAGCTTGTCATAGAGTTCGATCGACCGATCGAGGGCGGCTTGCAGGCCGGGATAGCGCGCCGTCAGCGCCTTCACATGCTTGCGATGGGCCATGGAGTGGATGCTCTCCTGTGACCGAAAGTCGCGGGCCTCCTGCAGCACGCGCGGATCGGTTATCAGCGGTTCGGCATCGCGCATCGCCTGGCAGATATATTTTTCGAAGCCGACGGCGAAGAACGAGACCTTGTTCATCGTGATCGCGAATGCGGGATCATCCGCATTCCACACGAAATCCACACCGTCAAAATCGAACGGAATCCGCCGGATCTTGAGATCTGTCATTGGTTGCTCCTGTGCTGTCATGTGCGGATACGCCGCTGAGGTTGAGGCGATCCGCACTCGATTCGGAGCATATGTAGTCCAATATGGACATGGTGTCCATATTGCTGTTAGGTAGCATGCATGAACGAAACATCCCTCGTCATTGGCAGCGCATTGCCGGTTCGGAACCCGAGGGGGGCCGCAACGCACTTGCGAATCCGCGAGGTCGCCGCTTCCTTGTTCTTCGAGCTCGGCTTCAGCCCGGTGACGATGGAGGAAATTGCCCAGGCGGCGGGGATCAGGCGATCGACCCTCTATCTGCATTTCCGGGACAAGGAGGAGATCCTTGCCGAGATTTCCGATGATTTCACGCGCAAGCTCCGTCCTGTCGTCGATCGTTTGCCGGGCCCCGATCCGACTCATGGGGAACTGGCGGCGTGGGTTGACGATATGGCCGATTTCGTTTCGTCCGAGCGTGCGGCGACCGAGATTCTGGTCTCGCTGAGCCATCTTCCGATGGTTCATCCAGCGGCCCTGGCGTTCGGTCATGAACTCACGCGGATGATGGCCGGGCGGCTGGCGGCGTTCAGGCGCGCGCTCCAGCCGGGACAGCCCCTGGCCTTTGCCTGGGCGATCTCGACGCTGGACAGCCTCGGCTGGGCGCTGTGCCACCACGCCAGGGCCCCGGATAGCGACGTTGCCAGATGCCGCCTGTCGGTGGCGACCGAATTGCTCGACCGCTTCGTGCGCGAGGATTTTCAGACGGGACCCATATGACCGACGCCATGATTCCCCTTTGTATCGACATTGCGGAGCTGTCTCTCGACGACCTGCGCGAGCGATTGCTCCGCACCCGCTGAGCTGCGGAATTGACCGCGTGAGTTGCTATTCGTCCTGGTGTAACGCCGCCTCGATGAAGTGGCGAATTTCCACGTCGATCTCCTGACCCTCCGGAGCACCGGGGAAACCGGTGTGGGGGCCTGCCTCGGTCAGGTGCAGCTCCGCCGCTACGCCGGCGGCGCGGAGTTTCCGGTGCATTCGGACGGTGTTCGACAGATACAGGTCGCGCGTCCCGGTGGTCAGTAGGGTCGGCGGAAACCCCGAGAGGTCGCCGAACAGCGGCGACAGATAGGGATGACGCAAGTCATGACCGTCCGCGTAGAGCAGGTTGACCGGCATCAGGCTGCGCAGGCCCGGATCGACGCCGATATGGGTGTGGAAACTGTCTCCTGACTCGGTCAGGTCGATTTCCGGCGTGCCCAGGATCAAACCCGCCGGCATGGGCAGTCCCTCATCTCGCGCGCGCAGCATCAGCGCCGCGGCGAGATTGCCACCCGCAGAACCGCCGCTGACGATAATCTCCTTCGGCGAACGCTCGCGCAGCAGGGCGCGATAGGCCGCGACGCAGTCGTCCAGCCCGGCCGGATAAGGGTTGTCGGGCGCCATGCGATAATCGACCGACCATAGCCGCCGCTGCAGCCGCATCGCCGATCCTGTGCCCATCATCCGGCACAGCTCGCCGCCGCACAGGATCAATCCGCCGCCATGCATTTCGAGCACGATAGTGCGGTCGTTCGGATCGACGCCGGGGGGCAATATGTCGAATACGCGCGCGCCATCGGCATCGCGTTCATCGACCTTCGCCGTCGCCTGTCCGCTTACCCGGCGGAGCAACGGGATGACGGCCTGATCCACCGCCGAGACATAGGCGCGCCAACCCGCCTTGTCCTCCAGCGCCGGATAGGGCGCCGACGCCGGCTGCGGCATCAGATAGGCGCGGGCCATCGGGCTGAGATATTCCGGGACCGGAATGTCCCGGGCCGGAACATGCAGAGTTCCGGTGACTTCATCGTCATTCGCGCCCATGTCTTCTTCTCTCCCGATCCTCGATGTCGTTGTCGGCGCCGTTCCCCCTGACGGCGTTGTCCTCTCAGCCTCGGCCGGGATAGGCCGACCAGTCGCCCGCATAGGCGATCCCACCCGGCCAGAACTGGGTCCCGCTGATCTTGCGGTAATAGTGCACCGTTCGCGCCATCGAGCCTGCTTTCGAGCGCGGCTCCATCGCGATCCCGCTGGGGCTATGGCCCAGCGCGCGGGCGGCGAAGTCGGTGATGGTGAAGCTCAGATCGTCGCTCTGCTGAGCGGTCATCACGAGCTGGTCGCCGGGACAGTAGCTGCGCGGTTCGATCTGGAGGTCGGACAACTCGCCCCGCTTCATCGCGACATGGCCAGGGACATTGGCCACTTCCACGCTGTGCACATTCTCGTACCAGTCCTGGTAGGCCTCATAGTGCCCCGGGACATAGTTGCCGAAGAGTATGCTGACGCCCGACAACGGTTTGTCGCGCTGCCAGTTCGGGCTGCCCTTCCAGTCGCCGAACAGGCGGTAGGTCCAGATGCGCTCGGCGCCATCGTCGGCGACCAGCCCGGAATCGCGGACATCGGCGAGCAGCGGGCCCAGCGCCGGCACGTCGATCGCGGGATTGGGATGATCGAAGTCGTAGACGCTCATATATCGCCAGGCATGGATGATGTCAGGTGCCAGCTGCGCCGAGGCGATCTCATAGCGGTCGGCGCCCTTGAAGCCGCGCAGGCGGGCCAGCGCTTCGCGGTGCGGCCCGTCGAACCAGGCCGCATATTCGGCTTCCTTGCCTGTCGGCACGTTATGCAGGTGCACCGTGGTATAGAGCGCCATCGCCGTTCCTTCGCTGATCAGCATTCCGTTCAGATCATGTGCAACCGGGTTGGCTCGCGCAATAGATCAGGCCTCCGCATCGTGGGGGCGAAGCCATCGGGCCCACGCGTGACAAGTCGCACCGGCCCATGCATCGCATGATGCTAGGAAATTCTGGCTGAGAGAGGCGATGAGAATGGCTGACTCGTGGAGACTGGCATTCATGGTGGACGCCGCGGACGGCGATCTGGACACGCTGGAAAAGGCGCTGGTCGATGACGCCGCGGAAATGCGCCGCCTGATCGGCGACGCGAGCCTCCGGCTGGGCATTGTCGACCGCAGTCCCGAATATGGCGAAGGCGGCGGTTCGGCTAGTCGTACGGTGGACGCGGCCGTGGAGGTTACCCTGGCCGCTTCGCGTGCGACCGGTCTGCCGGAAGTGGCACGACCATTGTTCGCCGTCATCGGTTCGCTCGCCGAGCCGGGCTCGGTCGAGGTCATGGCCGGGCCGATGTTTCCGATGGTGCCCCAGCGCGACGGCGGTTCCATTCTGTCGCTGGCGTTCAGCCGCTACCCGGGAACGACCTCGCAGCAGTTTCGCGATTGGTGGCGCCTCCAGCACGCTCCGCTCGCGATCAGGGTGCTTGGCCCCGGGCTGCTCGCCTACGACCAGGTTCATGTCGACCATGTAATCACCGTGGCGCTTGCGGAAGCCTGTGGGATCGCCGCCTATCCCTATGACGCCTATGACAATCTGACCTGGGCTAGTCCTTCCGACTTCCTCGCCTCGTTGACGGACGCGGACGGCATGGCCGAGCTGTCCAAAGACGAGACCGGACGGATCGACAACGATACCCGCCGCAGCGCGATGCTGCGACGGATCGGCTGACCGCTCGCCGCGGGCCGACGCACGAGGGACCCGTGCCCGTCGGGCTGGTCAGTTAGTCAATAGCTCGGGCTTGCGCACGATGAATGTGCCGGACTGGCCGGGCAAGCCGCTCTCTGGCTGGCCGCCGCCGACATAGGCCCGGTAACGGCCGGAGAGGATGCTGACCCGGCCTTCCGGGGTTACCGAACTGATGTCGCGTGGTGACAGCTCGAAACGAATCAGGCGCTTATCGCCGGGGGCAAGGCTGACCCGCTGGAAACCCCGCAATGCGATTTTCGGGACGCCGGGCGCGTTCGGAAAATTGAGGTAAAGCTGCGCGACCTCATCGCCTGCGCGAGCGCCGGTGTTGGTGAGTTCGGTTTCGACGACGATACCCCGCGCCATGCGGCCGCCGCGTGGTTTGACGGTCAGCGGCCCATAGGCGAACTGTGTGTAGCTCAGACCATATCCGAACGGATAGACCGGTTGCCCTTCGAAATAGCGATAGGTCCGGCCCTTCATCGCATAGTCATCGAACGGCGGTAGCTGGGCGACGTCGCGGTAGAAGGTCACCGGCAGGCGACCAGCCGGATTGGCCAATCCGGCAAGCACTCTGCCGACGGCAATGCCGCCCGCTTCACCGGGATACCAGGCCTGTATGATCGCGTTGGCATTCTGCCTGGCCCATTCGAGGTTGATCGCGCTACCGCTGACGTTGACCACGATGAGAGGCTTGCCGGTGGCCTTGGCGGCCTCAAGCAGTTTCATCTGGTCCGCCGGCAGATCGAGCGATGTCCGATCACCGCCGTTGAAGCCGGGAATCTTGATCGAGGATTCCTCACTTTCCAGGTTGGAATTGATCCCGACCACGGCGACGATGACGTCGGCATTCCTGGCGGCGTCGGTCAGGTCTGCCTCGGGCTGTTTCGAAATGCGCTGCCAGTCGATTTCGGCGAAATGGAGCGCGGGCACCTGCATCGCAAAGCTAAAAGGATAGCGTGTTCCCGCTACCAGCTCGACCGTCTGCAAATTCGGCATGACCGTGGGATTGAAGCCGTTCTTGATGACGACGAGTGGCTTGTCGGCGAACTGGAACTCGCCGAGCAGTGTGCGGACCCCGATGCGGTATGTGCCTGAGAAACGCGGCACGAGAAACCCGTTGGCCACGGCCTTGCCGCCGTCCGGCAAGAGTGGCTGTTTGAACAGTTCATAGGCTGCCAGCGGCTCGGCCCGCGTGATGGTGGGCGTATCGACGGCTGCCGCCGACATCGACCGGACAAATTTCTCCATCAGCGATGTCGGCGCAGGCTTGCCATCGGGCTTGAAGGGATAATAGCGCACCGTGACGCCGGGCTTTCCATCCTCGCTCAGCAATGCCGAGGTAGGGACGACGTCGCCATCGGTGATCGACTCACCTGCTGGAACATAGGTGAACTGCACATCCGGCATCGCCGCTTTCAGGCCTTCGAGTATAGAAGGCAGGTCGGCAGTTTCGCGGACAGTGTAGTTGCCCCGTAATACCCGTCGCGAATCCGCCAGAGGACCGACAACCGCGACCTTCAATGCGTGGCCGGCCAACGGGAGTACGCCATCATTTTTGAGCAGCACCAGCGACTTCTCGGCCGCCGTGAGCGCAAGCGCGCGATGTTCGCGGCTGCTCACGCTGGACTCCGCTCGATCAGGTGACCCGCTGCGGTCCATGGCGCCGATGCGGATCCGCGCGGCCAGCCCGCGGATGACCGCCCGATCGAGTTCTACCTCAGTGAGCTTGCCGCTCCTGACCGCGCTTACATAATTTGCCGATTGATTGAACGAGTTGCGATCGAAGATGCTCTCGGTCGCGCATTCGATATCGAGGCCGCTACGGATCGCCGCGGCGGATGCGGATGCGGCGTCAGGAGAAAATTTGTGTGCAGAGTAGATGTCACGCACGGCGCCACAATCGGACACGAATACGCCATTGAACTTCCAGTCCCTGCGCAGCGTGTCCTGAATGAGAAATTGATTGGCGCAGGTCGGCTGTCCATTCACGGCGCTATAGGCGCACATGATCGATCCGGCATGCCCCTCGACGACCGCAGCGCGGAATGCCGGCAAATAGGTGTCGCGCATATCGTGAAGCGAGATTTTGACGTCTTCCACGTGCCGGGATGACTCGGGGCCACTATGGACAGCAAAATGCTTGGGCGTCGCAATGTTCACGGGCGAGTCAGGATTTGGACCCTGTATGCCGGTGATATAGGCCACCCCCATCGCCCCGGTCAGAAAAGGGTCTTCACCATAGGTTTCTTGCCCGCGCCCCCAGCGCGGGTCGCGGAAGATGTTGAGGTTGGGAGCCCAGAAACTGCGGCCGGAGCCGAGATCGAGGCCATTGCCCGCGGCGACCATCGCGTCACTCGCCCTGGTGCCCTCCGCGCTGGTGGCCTGTCCGACCCGGTTCACCAACGGGGCGTCGAATGATGCGGCAAGCGCAATAGGTGCGGGGAAGTTTGTCGCGTTGGGCACGAAGCCCAACCCGTGCAGAGCTTCGGTCCACCACTGATAGTCCGGAATTCCGAGCCGCGGGATTCCAGGAGCGGTGTTGATGATCTGGCTCGCCTTTTCCTCTAGCGTCATCCTGGCCACCAGCGCTTTTGCCCGCTGCTCGGGAGAAGTGGCCCGTTGCGCCCAGACCGGCGCCGCGGTGCACATGGCTATTGCGACGACGATCGACGGTAAGTTGGGCTCGTTCAGGAAGGTTCTCTTGACCAAAGGATTTCGCATTATTGCCTCGTTCTTCGGGATTTTTGATAATGGGCTGTTCGACTATCGGACGACCGACAGCCGATAGATCATCGTGTGGCGATAGTTTTGTCCCGGATCGACACGCGCCGACCCGAAAGCAGGCTGGTTGGGGGTGTCGGGAAATTTCTGGGGCTCAAGGGCAATGCCGTCGCCCATCCGGTAGCGTCGACCGGACTTTCCGCGCAGACTGCCGTCGAACGAGTTTGCGGTGTAAAGTTGTATACCCGGTTCGGTCGTAAACACCTCCAGGCAGCGACCGGAAACCGCATCCTCCAGCCTTGCGGCGAGTAGCGGTTCGGAGGTGATACCCTTGTCGAGCACGAAGTTGTGGTCATAACCGCGACCGATCCCAATCTGCGCGTCGCGGCCGTCGCGAAGACCTTCGGCAACAATGCGGCCATTGCGGAAATCGAATAGCGTTCCTTCCACCAGGCGCAGCTCGCCGCTGGGAATCAGTTGTCGATCGACGGGCGTATAGGCGGCGGCGGGAATGGATAGCCGTTGCATCATCGCGCCCTGTGGAGAACCATCGCCGGCTAGGTTGAAGAGGGCATGGTTGGTCATGTTGAGGATGGTCGGCCGGGTGGTGGTTGCGGCGAATGCGATCGTGAGGCTGCCTGTGTTGTCCAGAGTATAGGTCACCGATGCCTGGACTTCGCCAGGGAAGCCGCCTTCGCCATCCGGACTGACATGATTGAGGGCGACCGACGCTACCGCGCCCGACATAACCGAGCTGATTCTCCAAAGGGCGCGGTCGAAGCCATGTTCGCCGCTATGGAGGCTGTGGGTGCCGTCGTTTGGTGGAAGCGTGTACGCAACGCCATCGAGCATGAAGCGACCGTTGGCGATGCGGTTGGCATAGCGCCCGACCGTGACGCCGAGAAAGCCGCGCGTCGCCTCGTAAGTTGCCACATCATCATGTCCAAGAACGATGTCGGCCAGCGCGCCATCAGCATCGGGGGCAACCAGAGACTGAAGCGTCGCGCCGTAAGTGAGGATGCGCGCGGAAACGCCGCTGGCGTTAGTGAGCGTGACCGCTTCGACCAGCACACCGTTTTTGAGGCGCCCGGCTGCCATGCGCCCGGCGGTCGCCATTCTGGTTTCAGCCGTAGCTGCGGCAGGCATTGGTCGTCAGCCCTGCATAGCTTCGAGCTCGACGCCCTTGGTTTCGTGTACACAGGCGCGCACGAAGAAGAACGAGAGCAGTGCAAAGGCCGTGTAAGCGCCATAGGTCACCGGCAGGCCGATATTCTTCGAAAGCCAGGGAAAGCTTGCACTCACCGCGAAATTGGCTGTCCATTGAGCTGCGCCAGCCACGGCCAGCGCCGACCCGCGCATCTGGTTGGGGAACATTTCGCCCAGCATGACCCACATCACGGGGCCCCAGCTGAGGTTGAAGAACACCACATAGGCATTCGCTGCGAATAGGGCGATTCTCCCTACGCCGGCAGGGAGGACGAGATGCCCGCCGACGAAGCTCGCCTGGCCGAAGCACCACGCCAACGTGCCTAGCGTGACAGCCATGCCAAGCGAGCCCACCAGCAGCAAGGGACGGCGACCGAGACGGTCGATCAGCAGGATCGACGCGATGCACGCGAATATCGACATGGCGCCGCTGAGAATGTTGATCTTCAGCGCATCCGCTTCGCTAAAGCCGACTGCCTGCCACAGCACGGCGCCATAATAGAAAACCACATTGATGCCGACGAGTTGCTGGAACACGGCCAGGCCAATGCCCACCCATATGATCGGTCGCCAACCACCACCTGGTTTGCGAATGTCGACCAGGCTGGGCGCATGGTCGGTTGCCAGCGACGCGACGATCTCTCCCAGCTTTTCCCGCGCAAGAGCTCCACCGAACAGGCGGGTCAGGATTTGTTCCGCTTCGTTCTGGCGCCCCTTGGCGACCAGGAAGCGGGGGCTTTCAGGGATAGCGAGCAAAGTCACCAGGAAAAGCAATGCAGGCACCGCCTGCGCCCAGAACATCCAGCGCCACGCCGCTTGTCCGCCCCAAAATGCGTCCAACGACGATCCCGCTGCCTGGGCGAGACTATAGTTCACGAGAAACGCGCCGGTGAGCCCGGAGATGATCATCACCTGCTGGGCGCTCGACAGCCGGCCTCGAATATGGGCCGGTGTGACCTCACTGATATAGGCCGGAGACAATACGCTCGCTGCGCCCACTGCTGCACCGGCGAAGAACCGCGCGATGGCGAGGATCATCGCGGTCTGTGCGGCGCCCGAAGCCAAAGCGCTCAATAAGAATAGAAGCGCGGCAAACATCATGACCTTGCGCCGTCCGTGAATGTCGGCGAAGCGGCCCGCGAGGAAGGCGCCCAGCGCACAGCCTGGCAACAGGGCGCTCACCGTCAGGCCGAGCTCGGTTTGGTTGAGTTTGAAGGCCCGTTGTAGCCCTTCCTGGGTGCCGTTTATGGCACCGGAATCATAGCCGAACATGAAGCCGCCAATCGTCGCGACCGCCACGATCAGGCAAATGAAGGTCAGGTTCCCGCTCTTGCCGACGCTCTTCGCCATGTCATCCCCGCCCGTCACAATATCTTGTGTGAGCGCTAACATGCCGGTACGGCGAGCGAAGTCAAGAGCGGTTGGGCGATCCGTCTGAAGCCCGGCGCACCAGCTTGAAGTCGAGCCGGATGTGCTGAAGTGTCCGTTCCCGAGACGCCGCGCGGCGGCGCACCGTCTCGGCCAGCATTGTGGTAGCCTGCCGCGCCATCTCTGCAACCGGTTGATGGATCGTGGTGATCTCGGGCCAGATTGTCGTCGACATCGCGCTGTTATCGAAGCCGCAAACCGAAAGATCGCGCGGCACGTCGAGCCGGTGGCGGTGGGCGACGGCGACTGCTGCTGCGGCCATATCGTCATTGCAGGCGAAGATCGCGGTCGGACGTTGCGGTATCGCTAACAATGTCTCGGTCGCTTCCAGCCCGGAGCGATAGGTAAAGTCTCCGTGAACGATCAAATCAGGTTCGATATCCAGGCCCGCCTCCGCAAGCGCGCGATCATAGCCGGCGCGGCGGCAGGCACTAGCGGTCTGGTTGGCGGCACCCTCGATGAATCCGATATGAAGATGTCCGAGGTCGATCAAGTGCTTGGTCATCGCATAGGCCGCGTCCTCGTCACCGATAGTCAGCGCGTGTGCGAACGCCACGGGTCGTCCTGTCGCAATCTGGGCCATAGGCAATCCGGCCTTATTCAGCGCAACAAGCAAGGCCTCGCTGTCGCACAGGGGCGGCGGCAGCAGCACCGCGTCGACCCGATGGCCTGCAAGCGTACGCACCAACTCGTCCGGATGTTGGGACAGGTCGCATTGTTCGACAATCAGTTGAGCGTCGATCAAGCTCGCCTGAGCGAGGCTGCCCATTAGGAACTCGCTGAGATATGCCGCGCTGGGATTGGCGTAAAGCAACGCGATCCGGCATTGCTGGCCGCCGGCGAGATTGCGCGCGGCCGGATTAGGGATGTAGCCCAGTGTTGCGATCGACCGTTCCACGTTGTCGCGGGTGGCGGGCAGGACGTTCGGCTCGCAATTGATGACACGTGATACGGTCATCGGCGAAACCCCCGCATGACGCGCGACATCGGCGACTGTCGGACCTCGCGTTCCCGTGCGAGGTTTGCGCGCCTTTCGTTCTATATCGGTCTTTGTCGCCATCGCTCTCGCCTAATGGGTGAAAGGCGCGCTCACAACAACCCGGCGTAGATGCCCGCGCAATACCCCTTGCCAGTCCGGCTATGGTAGCGCTACCGTAGTAACGAAAGGTTGGGAGAGCGGCGCAGTGTTTGTTGGAATCGACGTCGGGACGTCGGGGGTGAAGGCCGTGATACTGGCTTCATCCGGGGCGGTGCTGGATCAGGCGGTCGCGCCGCTTGCCGTCTCCCGGCCGGCGCCGCTTTGGTCCGAGCAGGATGCGGGCGAATGGTGGACCGCGACTGAGGCGGCAATCCTTGCGCTTGATCCCGTACTGCGATCCGGGGTTCTCGGTATCGGCCTTGCAGGCCAGATGCACGGTGCGACACTGCTGGGCGCGGATGACCGGCCCTTGCGTTCCGCTATTCTGTGGAACGACGGCCGTAGCTTTGCCGAGTGCGACGAAATGGAGCGTGCCGAACCGCGCTCGCGCCTGATCACCGGCAACCTGGCTATGCCCGGCTTCACCGCGCCCAAGCTGCTCTGGGTTCGCACGCATGAGCCGGAGATTTTCGCGGCTGTGCGTAGTGTCCTGCTGCCCAAGGACTATGTTCGGCTGTGTATGACGGGTGACAAGGCCTCCGACCTCGCTGACAGCGCGGGAACGTTGTGGCTCGATGTCGCCGCGCGGTGTTGGAGCGGGGCGATGCTCGACGCCTGCGGCCTGTCGGAAGAGCAGATGCCCGCGCTGCATGAAGGCATCGAGATAACCGGAACACTTCGACCCGATGTTGCCGCCAGGTGGGGGATGCGAGCCGTGCCGGTGGCAGCGGGCGGCGGCGACAACGCTGCGGGGGCGATCGGTGTCGGCGTCGTCGATGACGGCGATGCGCTGCTGTCGCTAGGGACTTCGGGAGTCATCTTCGCTGCGACCAGGGCATTTCGCCCTAACCCCGCGCGTGCCGTCCACGCCTTTTGCCATTCGCTGCCGAATATGTGGCACCAGATGAGTGTTCACCTGTCGGCTGCCTCATGCATCGACTGGGTGGCTCGGCTGATCGGCATCGATGGACCCGCCGCGCTGTTTGCGCTCGCCGAGCGGGCTGGCCCCGCCGCTGGTCCGGAATTGTTTCTGCCCTATCTCTCCGGCGAGCGGACGCCTTACAATGATCCGCATGTCCGTGGCGCATTCCTCGGCCTTGGCAAGGATACCGATCCGGGTCGCCTCGCTGCCGCAGTCCTCGAAGGCGTCGCCTTTGCCCATGCCGATGGCCTCGATGCACTCAGCGGTGCAGGCACCGCGTTATCGTCACTGTCCGTCATCGGTGGCGGCGCGCGCTCGTCTTATTGGGGGCAGATTTTCGCTGCGACGCTCGGCACATCCCTCGTCTATCTCAAAGGCGGCGAAGTTGGCCCGGCGCTAGGAGCGGCCCGGCTCGCGCGGATCGCGGTGACCGGTGACAGCGTTGCGCAGGTCTGCGTCCGTCCGCCCATCCGCCAGGTGATTGAGCCCGACGCGGCGCTTGCCGAACGCCTCGCCCCTAAACTTGCGCGGTTCCGTGCCGCCTATCCCCTTATCAGTCAGATTCAGGAGTAAGCCCATGTCTGCAGACTATTTCGCTCTGTTCGACACTGTTCGCTATGAGGGTCCCCACAGCCGGAGCGAACTTGCCTATCGCTGGTACGACAAGGACCGCATCGTACTCGGCAAGCGGTTGGAGGAGCATCTGCGGGTCGCGGTATGTTTCTGGCACAGCTTCTGCTGGCCAGGCAGTGATGTCTTTGGTGCTGGCACGTTCAGCCGGCCTTGGCACGCCGGACCCAATGATACCCACGCGGCCAGAGCCAAGCGTGAGGCCGCATTGGCATTTGTCGAAAAGCTCGACGTGCCGTTCTACTGTTTCCACGACGTCGACGTGATGGCTGACTCGACCGATGCCGCGTCGTTCCGTCGCAGCTTCGCTGAAGCGGTCCAGCATCTTGAAGAACTGCAGGCTCGGCATGGCCGCAAGCTGCTGTGGGGTACTGCCAATCTGTTCAGCCACCCGCGTTACATGGCGGGCGCCGCGACCAACCCCGATCCGGAAGTCTACGCCTGGGCCGCGTTGCAGGTGCGCGATGCGCTCGAGGCGACCCACCGGCTGGGCGGTGAAAACTATGTGTTGTGGGGCGGCCGAGAGGGCTATGATACGATCCTCAACACCGATGTCGGGATCGAGCAGGAGAATTTTGGGCGCTTTCTCAGTCTGGTGGTCGATCACAAGCACAGGATCGGCTTCGCTGGCACAATCCTGATCGAACCCAAGCCACATGAGCCGACCAAACACCAATATGATTTCGATACGCAGACGGTATACGGTTTCCTCAAGCGCTTCGGGCTGGAGAACGAGGTCAAGGTCAACATCGAGGCGAACCACGCCACGCTGAGTGGCCACACCCTCGAACACGAGATCGCGATGGCGCGCGCTTTGGGAATATTCGGTTCAATCGACGCCAATCGCGGTGATCATCAGAACGGCTGGGACACCGACCAGTTTCCCAACTCGGTCGAAGAACTAACCCTTGCGATGCTGGAGATCATTCGGGCTGGTGGCTTCACCACCGGCGGGTTCAATTTCGACGCGAAGGTGCGTCGCCAAAGCATCGACCCGGTGGATCTGTTCCATGGCCATATTGGTGGGATCGACACCATCGCGCATGCGCTGATCAAAGCGGCGGCAATCATCGAGGACGGCCAGCTCGATACCTTCCGGAGGGAGCGCTACGCTGGATGGGCGGGGGAACTGGGCCAGGCGATCCATTCCACGGATGCCTCGCTGGCGTTGGTGGCCGACCTCGCCATCTCCCGCAATGTTGCGCCGGAACCGAAATCGGGGCGCCAGGAGTGGTTGGAAAACCTCGTCAACCGCTTCTGACCGCCAAACCCCGGAACTACTGCCCGCCGCTTTCGGGCTGTACCCGGACATGAACGCGCTTGAGCTGGCGGCTCGTGAACAGCCACGTGCCGTCACGATTCTCATAGGTCTCGTGGTAGAAGCCGAAACCGTGGATCAGAAGCTCCTTGGTTTCGGCATCGAAGATCATGTCCTCCATCCCCCAGATTCCCCTGGCCTTCACAGAGGACTCGAAGGTGATGTCGGGAGTGTGCGAGTGGTGGACCGAGATCTTGGTCTCATCGAGCAGGCGGCTGACATTCTCGATCATCACGTCCGCCGATTCCCAGCGCTCGAAGCCCTCGTTGTGCGAAACATGGTCGTCAGCGTGCAGCGAACGGTAGAGTTCCCAGTCCTTGGTGTCGCAAGCCCGGTCGCGCCGGGCCTTCAGGGTCTTGATCTCCTCAAGCGCGAGAAGTTGCTCGGTATCGCTCATGTCAGTCATGTATCCGCTCCGTAATTTTCCAGTCCAGTCGCTTCAGCTGCGCAGCTTTGCGACAACTTCTTCGCCGAACCACTGGACGTTTTCGAGATAGGCTTGGCGGCATGCGTACGGCGGGTCGACCATGGCCCAGTTGACGCCCACCTCAGCCAGTTCGGCAAGCGCCTCGAAATAGCGTTCGGCGCTTTCGCGTTGGCCGAACGTGAGGCTCATGCGCGGGCCGATGACGATATCGAAGGGACCGCGTTTGCCTCGGGCGGCTCGTACGTCGAGCAATCCGGCGATCCTTTCGCCCAGTTGTTCGACCGAGTGGATGCCCGACTCCTGATTGGCTGCCGTCATCGTCGGCGCGGCGAAAAAAGGGCACCAGCCATCACCCCACCGCGCGGCGCGCTCAACGGCCTTGCTGCTTCCACCGCCGATCCAGACTGGGGGCGGACTTCCGAGGGCTGGGCGCGGCTCGTTGTTGGCGGCGTTGAAATTGCGCCCCTGAAATACGACCGGACCGCCAGCCCACGCCATTCGGGCGACTTCCAGCGCTTCGTCGAACAGCGCGCCACGCTTGTGAAAATCGACGCCAAGCGCTTCGAACTCGCCTTTTTGATAGCCCGCCCCCACGCCGAGGATCAGCCGCCCGGCGGACAGCACCTGCAGCGTCGCCGCCGCCTTCGCCGTGATGAACGGATTGCGGTAGGGCATTACCACTATGTTGGTGTGCAGCATCAGCGTCGTCGACGCCGCCGCGACAAAGGCGAGGGCGGTAAAGGGATCAAGCGCATCATGCCCATTGGCATGAAGCCAATCGGCTGAAGGCGCGGGATGATCGGTCACATAGCAGGCGTCGATGCCGGCCGTTTCCAGAGCAGCGGCCATTTGCCTGATCGCGGCGATGCTCTGAAACTCGCCTGACGCGATTTCGCCAACCGGAATGTGGACAGTGAATTTCATAGTGATTCAAGCCGCTCCTTGAGCCTTCCCCGTGTCGCCCAACCCGCGCGGTACCCCCGAGGGCATATTCCGCCCGCGGTAGAAGATGCCTTAATAACGGCCAATGATATCCGTCCAATATGAATTACCAGGCTATTAATATTGGACGAATAAGTCTCGCATGTACCACTGAGCCCCAAGGGGAGAGCCCATATTCGCACGCATCTCCCGAGCACGGATGACTTGGGTGGATGACGATGGCCGAAACAACTCTGGATAAGCTTAATTCCGTCCCGTTCCGGATAGCGAATCCGGAGTTGATACCGGCGCAGCGCTATCATGATCCCCGATTTTTCGAACTGGAACGGGAAAAGGTATGGCCGCATGTCTGGCAGATGGCCTGCCGGCTGGAGCAGATTCCCAATGTAGGCGACTATACAGAATACACGATCCTCGAAAAATCGGTGATCATCGTCCGCACGAAAAGCGGTGTGAAGGCGTTTCACAATGCCTGCCGCCATCGCGGTGTTCGCCTGGCAACGGGTCCAGGCAACTGTGCCAGGCAAGGCTTCATATGCCCCTTCCACGGCTGGCGCTGGAATATCGACGGCGCAAATACATTCGTGTTCGGCAAACAGATATTCACCGAGGAACTGCTCGTTAAGACTGAGATCGACCTTAAGCCCTGTCGTATAGAATTCTGGGCCGGCTGCGCCTTCATCAATTTTGACGACGACGCGCCGTCGTTACGCGAATGCCTGGGCCCGGTGGCCGACCGGCTGGACGCAAGGCATGCCGACCAGCTCAGGATGGACTGGTGGTACGGGACCGTCCTGCCGACCAACTGGAAGCTTGCCATGGAAGCTTTCCAGGAAGGCTACCACACGATGAAAACCCATCCGCAGCTGCAAAAGCTTTCTGCTCTCGGCAACAGCTATGGCACCGATGCCGACGGCCTGACGCCCCACCGCAGCCTCAGCGCGCGGCAGACGGTAAACATGCACGTCGACTTCCTTGCCCGGCTGAGCGCCGGCATGGGGGGGATGGTGCACGAGACTGAAGTCGCCGTGCTCGAAAAGTTGCGGGACATGGATGTGCCCGACGATCCCATGGGAGCTACGATGGCCTTCTATGCACGGGCCTATGAGGACGTCACCAAGGATGCCCTCGCCCGTGGTGCGCCCATGTTTGATATTAGCAAGGTTTCTCAGGAGCATGAATTCCACGCCGTGGAGTTCATGTTTCCGCACTTCTTCCTGCTGCCAATGATCGGCGCCATGTCATCCTACCGCATCCGGCCGCTGACACCAGAAACCTGCTTGTTCGAAATATGGTCGCTCGTCCTCCGCCCCGAGGGCGAGGCCTTTGATACGCCGTTGCAGCCAACCATGCTGCCCTACGATTCCACGGAATTTCCCGAAATTCCGCAGCAGGACTATTCCAACTTGCCGCTTCAGCAACTCGGTCTGCATGCGGGTGGTTTTGAGTACATGCGCCTGTCGAAGGACAACGAGGGCATGATCAGCAACTATCAGCGCCTGATCGATGGCTATATCGCCGGACTCGACCCCGTCCGGCTCGCCAAAGCATCGCAGATCGTCAACGCCGGCTTTGAAGGTCCAATCGCTGATATTGGATTCTGAATCGGTAGGGGCAGCTCGGCGGCCCGACGCGACACTATCGAATGATCTTGGGAGAAGTGTTCATGGCACAGGACAGTGGAAGCAATCTTGGGATCGAGCCGGGGGTTCTCAAGGAAATCTATCGCCAGATGTCGCGGATCAGGGCCGTCGACAAGGCGATTCAGGCGGGCCTTTCGAGCGGCAAATTCATGTTTACCTACTGGCCGATGACCGGGCAGGAGTCGATCCCTGCCACGATCGCCCAGCTCACCAGCAAGCGCGATTATATGGTCACCACCTATCGCGGGATTCATGATCAGGTTGCGAAGGGGGTCGATCTCCAGGGGCTGTTCGCGGAAGCGCTCGGTCGCATCGATGGCGTCAACAAGGGCAAGGGCGGCTCGCCACATATTTCCGATCCGTCATCGGGTTCGATGCTGACCACGGCGATTGTCGGCGCCGGTACGCCGATCGCCAACGGGCTGGCGCTCGCCGCCCAGTTGCGCGGCGAGGACCGTGTCACGATCGTCAATTTCGGCGATGGCGCCACCAGTATCGGCGCGATCCACGAAGCGATGAACCTCGCGGGCGTCTGGAAGCTGCCGGTGGTCTTCCTGTGTCAGAACAATCAGATCGGGGAATATACGCGCATTCCGGACTATACCGCGAGCAGGACCTTCGCCGGGCGCGCTGACGGCTATGGTTTCAAGGGCGTCAAGCTAGACGCCACCGATGTGGCTGGCTTCCACAAGGGCATGCAGGCCGTTATCGAAGAGGTTCGCCGGGGCGACGGGCCGGTCTTTGTCGAGGCTACGACCTTCCGCATCGGCCCGCATGCGGGCGTTGGTGAGAGCAAGGACGTTCCCGCCGAAGAACTTGAAGCGGCTAAGGCGGCCTGGCCGCTGCCGCGCACACGCGCGCTGCTGATCGAGGCAGGGATCTGCTCCGAAAAGGAACTGGCCGAAATAGACGAGTCTGCGCAGAGCGAGGTCGACAGGGCGATCGAAGGAGCCCTGTTGAGCAAGGTCACCCCGATCGAGGAAACCCTGCTCGATGTCTATGCCGACCCCGACGTGGCGCCGCGGCGCGGGCATTATCCGGTTCGCGAGGCCGAAAAGGCTCCGACCGGCCCGACCAGGGCGATGGCGATGCACGAGGCTGTATGCGATGCGCATGATCTCGCCATGGCACAGGATAGCGGCGTGTTCCTGCTCGGAGAGGATATCGGCGATCCTCCCGGCGGCGTGTTCATGACGAGTAAGGGCCTCCAGACCAAATATGGCAAAAGCCGCGTTCGTCCGACCCCGATCGCGGAGACCGCGATTGTCGGCGCCGGCATTGGTGCTGCGCTGGTCGGCATGCGGCCGGTCGCGGAGCTCATGTTCGACGACTTCATGGGCGTGTGCATGGACCAGATCGCCAATCACGCCGCGAAGCAGCGTTATATGTCGGGTGCCGCCACCCATGTACCGTTGACGATCCGGATGATGATGGGTGGTGGGCTTGGCGGTTTCGGCGCCCAGCATTCGCAATCGCTCGAGGCCTGGCTGCTCCATACGCCGGGTTTGAAAGTCGTTTACCCGAGCACGCCCTTTGACGCCAAGGGGCTCCTGCTGAGCTGCATTTTCGACGACGACCCCTGCATCCATCTGGAAGCGATATTGTCGCTGATGACCACGAAGGAAGAGGTGCCGCTCGAGGATTATCGGATCCCGCTCGGTGTCGCCAAGGTGCGTCGTGAGGGAACGGATATCACCCTGATCAGCTACGGCTGGCAGGTTCGGCTATGCGTGGCTGCGGCCGAGGAGTTGCAGAAGGAAGGGATCAGCGTCGAGGTCATCGACCTGCGCACCCTGGTGCCGCTCGACTATCACAGAGTGTTGGATTCGGTGAAGAAGACCCGGCGTGCGCTCGTCGTCCATGCAGCGACCGAATTCTGCGGCCTCGGCGCGGAGATCGTGGCGACGATCAACGAGGAGCTGTTTACGAAATTGAAGGGGCCGGCGATCAGGCTGGGCGCCGATTATGCGCCGATCGCCTATTCGAAGGCGATCGAGGATCATCAGATACCCAGCGCCAACTCCATCGCGGACCGAGTGCGGGCTGCGTTCAAGTCGCACCGTTAAGGGAAGAGTCGCATGTCTACGAGTTTGACGATTCCGCGTCTCGAAATGTCGATGACCGAGGGAACACTGGCTGAGTGGGTCGTGGCGAGCGGTGGTGCCGTAAAGCAAGGGGATGTGATCTACATCCTCGAAACCGACAAGACGGCACGCGACATTGAGGCACCCGCCGCGGGAATGTTGATCCACAAGGTGGAGGCTGGCGAAACCTATGAGGTCGGGACCGAGATCGGCGAGATCGTCTGAGGCGGCGAGGCATAGCCCCGACCGTGATGGACCTGCCCGCTGACCGCCTTCAGGCCGATGCATGACGATAGAGTGCGCAATGCAATGTCTATGAGGATGCCATGAGCAACAAATCAATCACGCGCCACGATGCACGCTACGAGGAAATGTTCAGCGTGGAGAAGGAAGTCGCTCATGCCGGCGGTACGTTGATCGACGACCTCTACCCGAAGCTGGCTACGATGCGGCGGGCCGGTGCAATCCACCGCGGCGATCTTGAAGAAACCCTAACGAGAAAGCCCAACGGCCAATTTGTCTTTGGTCGCCCCCATTACACGACCCTGACATTCGATACGGGCAGCAAGGCGTTGATGGACAATACGACCTATTCGTCGGAACATTACCAGGAAATGGCCGGCGTGATGATGTCGATCGGTCACACCATACTCACAATGGTCGGTCAGGAGCATGGCCGCTACCGCAGCGCGATCCAGCCGGTAATGACGCGCGAACAGGCGATGGGCTGGTGGACCGAGAAGTGGATCACGCCGTTCGTGGTTCAGCTTGTCGACGACATCGCCGCACAGGATGCCAAGGCCACCGATCTTTCGCTCGCGCTCTGCGCCCGCCTGCCCATGCACACGGTGACCGCCGCCTATGGCCTCACGTCCGAGGAGGCGCTCGATTTTCGCGACAGCCTGCTCACCAGCATGTCGCCGCAATTATCGACGGAGCAGCGGAAAGCGGCCGTGGCGAAGGTCCGTGGCGTCCTCCTCGCGGCCGTGGCTGAGCGTCGCAGGGAACGGCGCGACGACCTCATCTCGCGGCTGATCGACAGCCCGTTCAAGGACGAAGCCGGTAACGCGTCGAGCCTGAGCGATGACGACATCCTGTCCTTCTCGCGCCTGTTGCTGCTGGCGGGCGGCGGCACAACCTTTCGCCAGATGGGGATTTTGCTGTTCGCCCTGCTCAGCAACCGCGACCAGCTGGAGGATCTGCGCGCCGATCGCTCGCTGATGCAAGGGGCGATCGAGGAGTCGTTGCGTTGGGAGTGCACCGATCCGCTGTTCCACCGGCTGGCCACCAAGGACAGTGTTCTGGGCGGCGTCGATATACCGAAAGGGTCTATCATCGACGTGTGCCTGGGAGCGGGCAATCGCGATCCGGAGCGGTGGGAAAACCCCGATCAATATGACCTGCGCCGCCCCGAGAAGCGGCATCTTGGTTTTGCGGCCGGCCCGCACACCTGCCTCGGCCGTTTCGTCGCCTCCGCCGAAATGACCACCGCCGTCAATGCGCTTCTCGATCGTTTCCCCAATTTGCGCCTCGACGATCGCGCGCCCCAACCGGCCCGGATCATAGGAGCGTTGCAGGCACGCGGGGTCAACCACCTTCGGGTTCGTTTTGACTGAGTACCGCTCGTAAGTCCGGGCGGCCATCCCTCGCACTTTCAGCGATTCCCCAAAGGAGCAATCAATGACGCGGCGTGAGTTCATCGGCATGGGAAGTGTGGCCGTGGTCGCGATCGCGGTTGCCGGTCGCTATGCCCTTGTGGACAGGATCCCCGAACCGCCGACGGGGACCTTCCCGGTCCGGCGCAGCGAGGCTCAGTGGCGGGCGATGCTCGCACCGGCAAGCTATCACGTGCTGCGCGAAGCGGGAACGGAAAGGCGCTTCTCGAGCCCGCTACTCAAGGAACATCGGAAGGGCTTCTTTGCCTGCGCGGGCTGCGGGAAGCATGTGTTCGCCTCCGACGCAAAATATGACAGCCATACCGGCTGGCCCAGTTTCTGGCAGGCGCTTCCCGGCGCGGTGGTGGACAGGGCGGATCATAAATTCGGCAGGTTGCGGACCGAGATCATCTGCACGGATTGCGGCGGCCATCTCGGGCACGTGTTCAAGGACGGCCCGAAGCCTACCGGTCTGCGATATTGCATAAACGGGGTCGCGTTGACCTTCGTTGCGGCTACGGCGTGACGGACACCTCCGGAGGGAAAAGACATGGGTGAGATCTTCAACGGAATCATGCGCGCCATCAGCAGCCTGTTGGGCCTCGCGATGGTGCTCATGGGAGGCATCTGGATCCTGCAGGGATTCAATATCGCCTTCCTCGACAGCTTCATGGCCAACGACAAACAATGGGCGTTGTGGGGTCTGTTGCTCGCGATCGCCGGGATTGCTCAGATCGTGTGGAGCAACACGCGTGAGAGTTACTACAGGGACAGGTGATCCCTTGGTGTGTGACCTGACAGCAGAATTACGAGAAGCCGGACCTATAACGGTAACCGGTCTTGGGAGCAGGTGGTGATGGCAGGACCTATTTCAGCGACGACCAGAATGGATTCCACCGACGCTGCCCATGGCGGAAGCAGCTATCGCCCGGCGTTGGCGCTGCTGGCCACGCTCTTCTTCATGTGGGGCTTCATTACGGTCATCAACAACACGCTGCTGCCCCATCTGCGCAGTGTGTTCGACCTTAATTACACGCAGACGACGCTGATCGAGAGCGTGTGGTTCATCGCCTATTTCGTCGCGTCGATACCCTCGGCGAAACTGATTGAACGGATCGGCTATCAGAAATCCCTCGTCATCGGTCTGCTCGTCATGGCCGCAGGCTCTCTGGGCATGGTCGCCGCCGCAAGTCTTCCCTCCTACGGTGTAACGCTGGCGATGCTGTTCGTGATCGCGAGCGGTATTACCCTGCTCCAGGTTGCCGCCAATCCCTATGTCGCCGTGATTGGATCGCCGGAGACATCGTCGTCGCGTCTCAACCTCGTTCAGGCGATGAACTCTGCCGGGACGATGCTTGCGCCCCTTTTCGGCGCTTATCTCATCCTGGGCCGGTCGGTCGGCGGCACCGCTAAGGAGGGCACGCTGCTGACCCCGGCCCAGCGCCTCGCTGACGCGCATTCGGTCATTCTTCCCTATGTCCTCGTCGCGGCGGTGCTCGCCATTCTGGCGATCGTGATCGCTCGGTTTCCACTTCCCGCGATGGGGTTGGCGACCAGTCGTGTAGCGAGCGAGGAGCGCAAGAAGCATTCGCTGTGGCGTCATCGCAATCTGGTGTTCGGGGTGCCTGCGATCTTCATCTATCTGATCGCTGAAATCGGTGTCGCCAACCTGTTCGTAAATTTCGTAAGCCAGGCTGACATTGCCGATCTCACTTACGAGCAGGCCGGACGCTACCTCACTTTTCTGTGGGGTGGCATGATGGTCGGCCGCTTTGTGGGGGCCGCCATCATGCAGAAGGTGCGGGCAGAAATAGTGCTAGCCGCCTTTTCGGTCGGCGCGTTCGTGGTGATGCTGGTGACAGTCGTCACGACCGGGCCGGTAGCGATGTGGTCACTGATCCTGGTCGGGCTTTTCCACTCGATCATGTTCCCCACCATCTTCACGCTTGGCATCAGGGGGCTGGGTCCCCTGACCGAAGAGGGGGCGGGCCTGCTGATCATGGCGATCGCGGGAGGCTCGCTCGTCATCGTGCAGGGCTGGCTTGCCGATATCTATGGCCTGCAAACGTCGTTCCTGCTTACCGCCGCGTGCGAACTCTATGTGCTATTTTACGCGCTGTGGGGATCGCGGCCGACGCATGTGTTGCCTGACGGAATATCGGTACGGACCTGATGGTGACCGCCGGTATCAGCTTGGCGTGGTTCGGGCTCTGGACGCCGGCGGTCGGTGGATTGAAGGGCGCCCACCATGTCGTCCTTGAATCACGCTCACCAACTGGGACGTTGGCAGAATGACCTTTTCGCCACATGACCATCCTCACCGTCGGCGCAACCTCCTGACGGGCCGCTGGATACTGGTCTCTCCGCACCGCGCCGGCAGACCATGGCAGGGCGAAACAGATGACGCGGCACCTTCGCCAAATGCGCGTTATGAAGCGGGATGCTATCTTTGCGCGGGCAATGTGCGCAGCAATGGCGAACGCAACCCCGACTATGTCGGGACGTTCGTCTTCGACAATGATTTCGCCGCGCTCATGCCCGACACCCCGGCGCCCCAAGAGGGTGACCCTCACTTTCCCATCGCGTCGGCTCGCGGCAGCGCGCGCGTCATCTGCTATTCCCCGGACCACTCGCTCACATTGCCCCAATTGAGCCATGGGGCCGTGAAGGCGCTGGTCGATAGCTGGTGCCAAGAATCCGGAGAACTCGGCGCCCGTTTCGCCAATGTCCAGATTTTCGAGAACAAGGGGGCGATGATGGGGTGCTCCAGCCCCCATCCGCATGGTCAGATCTGGGCGAGTGATTTCGTCCCGACGGAAGTCGCGGACGAAGACCGCGAACAGGCGGCATGGCATGCTGAACGCGGCCAAGTATTGCTGGCTGAGGTGGTGGAACGGGAGCTTGCCGCCGGCGAGCGCCTGGTTGAGGTCAACGACCACTGGTTGGCGATCGTTCCCTGGTGGGCTTCGTGGCCGTTCGAGACGTTGCTGATCGCGCGAGATCCGGTGATCCGCCTTGAGGCGCTCGGCGATCCGGTGCGCGAGGCGCTTGCAGCGATTCTGCGGCGGCTGACAAGGCGTTATGATGCTCTTTTCGGCGTTAGCTTTCCCTACTCGATGGGCTGGCATCAGGCGCCGGGAGGGTCGATCGACCCGGCCGCCTGGCGAGTCCATGCCCATTTCAATCCGCCGCTGCTGCGATCCGCCATCGTTCGCAAATTCATGGTTGGCTTTGAAATGTTCGCCGAAGTCCAGCGCGATATCACACCGGAAAGCGCCGCTGCCAGGTTGCGCGGTGTCCTGATCGACGATGATTGACATGAGTCTCGGGGAATCACTCTCGACCGGCTTCGCCAGGGCCTTCGGCGGACGTCCCGAAGTGGTTGCGCGAGCACCCGGGCGCGTGAACCTCATTGGCGAACATACCGACTATAATGACGGCTTCGCCATGCCCATCGCCATCGGTCAGGAGGTTCGCGTCGGGTTCCGCCCTGGAATCGGAACTACCCTGCGCGTCGCCGCGCTCGACTTTGCCGAAAGCGATACCTTCCCAACGGCCTGCATTCCACATCTGCGCGACGGCCAATGGCGCAATTATGTCCGCGGGGTAATCGACGAGCTTGCCCGAGCCGGGATCGCCGTGCCGGCCGGTGACATGGCGATTGCGGGAAATATTGCGAAAGGCACCGGGCTTTCATCGTCAGCCGCGCTCGAAGTGGCGATCGCGCGCGCGATCCTCGCTGTGACCGGCCACGATTGGGATGCGGTCAGGGTTGCTCGTCTCGCGCAACGGGCCGAGAATGAGTTCGTCGGCATGCGTTGCGGCGTTCTTGACCAGATCGCATCGGCCGCGACGAGCGATGGGCATGCCCTCCTGATCGACTGCCGCTCGCTTGAGCTGCAGCAGATCCCGGTGCCTTCAGACGTCGCGGTCATGATCGTTCAATCCGGCGTGGTGCGCGGCCTGATCGACGGCGAGTATAACCTCCGTCGCGCCGAGTGCGAAAGAGCGGCCGCCGCGCTGGGCGTAAAGGCCCTGCGCGACGCGGATGAGGCGATGCTCGCGGCCGGTCGCGCGGGGATGGACGAGGTAGCGTTCCGTCGCGCTCGGCACATCATTGAGGACAATCGTCGTACGATCGAAATGGTCGCAGCATTCGCCGCGAACAATCTTGTTCGGGCGGGTGAGTTGATGCGGGAAGCGCATGCATCCCAGGCCGGTGACTTCGAGATCACCGTGCCAGAAACTGACCGGCTGGCGGCGCTGCTCAACGAGGCGATCGGTATGGAGGGGGGCGCCCGTCAGACGGGCGGCGGTTTCGGAGGTGCCGTGATCGCGCTGGTCCGCAGTGACCGCGTCGAGGCCGTGCGGGAATGCGTCCGGTCCGGCTATCGCACGCCGACTGGGGAATTAGCTGAAATTTCGGTTGAGCGACCTCGCCAGGGCGCGAGCCTCGTTGAGTCTACGCAAGTCCGGTTGGCCGGACCTAACATTCGCTGATGCGATGAAGTGCCCAACTACAATGAATGAGGGATTCTAAAATGGTTGATCGCAGCGCTATGGTTCCCCGACGGCAACTGCTTCAGGCCGCTGCTGCGAGCGGTGTCGCGCTTGCCCTTGCAACGGGTCCCGAAGCGGCTGCCGGGAGCGTTCGAGTAGGCCCGGCAAGTCCTTTTGCCCGCGATCAACTGTTTGACGGCGACTGGCGCTTCTTTCTGGGTGACGTCCCGCAGGCAAAGGATCCTGCATTCGATGATTCGGCCTGGCGCAAGCTCGACCTGCCACACGACTGGAGCATCGAGGATCGCCCGGGGGCGCCCCGGACCACAGATCCCTGGGTGCCGCCGGTCGCTCTATGGAACACGGGTGGGCATCCGAAGGATGCCCTGCCGGTTTCGCCGGAGCTGCCCATCATAATGGCGTCGGTGCCGCCGGCGAGCCCCGGCGGGCCGCCGCACAAAGTGGGGCCGTTTGACACCGATGCCACCGCCTTCGGATGGGGGACCGGCTGGACCGTCAGCGGGATCGGCTGGTATCGTAAGCGTTTCGCGATGACCGATCTGTCACCCGGCGAGCAGGTGGAGATCCGCTTCGATGGTGCTTACATGGTCACCGAAGCCTGGATCAACGGCGTAGCGCTCGGCCGCAACGTCAACGGTTATCTCGGCTTTGTTTTCGATCTGACGCCGCACCTGCGCACCGATGGTCCCAACATCCTGGCGGTACGCGTGGCCAATGTGGGCGAAACGGCACGCTGGTATTCAGGGTCGGGTATTTATCGCCATGTCTGGCTCAGCCGCACCGGTTCCGTGCGGGTGCCATGGTCCGGGATCGCGATCACCACGCCCGTCGTGAGCCCAACGGCGGCGATGGTGCAGGTCGACCTCGAGGTGGAAAATCGTTCACGAGTGACGCGGCAGGTAGAATGCAGGGTCGAGTTGCGGAACGGCGTCGGTCACGTGGTCGCCTCTGCCAGAAAGGCGATAACGCTGGCCGCAGCCCAGACCGCCAAGATCGACTTCGAGCTCGAGGTCCGGCACCCGGCCCTCTGGTCGCCTGACATGCCCAACCTGCATCATGCCGATATTGTCATGGTCTGTGATAGCTCGATCTCCGACCGGGTCCGAGTGCGTTTCGGTATTCGCACGCTCAGCGTGTCGCCGACAACCGGCTTCCAGGTAAACGGCAAGACCTTCCAGATGCAGGGTGCGTGCCTGCACCATGACCATGGAATATTGGGGGCGGTAGCGATCGATCGGGCGGAGCGCCGCAAGATCGAGACCATGAAGGCCAACGGGTTCAATGCCATCCGCTGCTCGCACAATCCCCCGTCGCCCCACTTTCTCGAGGTATGCGACGAACTTGGAATGATCGTCATGGTCGAGGCATTTGACATGTGGGAACTGCCCAAGCTGATGAAGGACGCTTACCATGTCTATTTCAAGGATCATTGGCGCGCGGATCTGGCCAACATGGTGCGGCGCGACCGGAATCATGCCAGCGTCGCCTTCTGGAGCATCGGCAACGAGATTTCCGAGGCGGTGTTACCGCGCGGCGTCGAGATTGCCGGCGAGATGCGCGCGGTAATCCGGGCGGAGGACAAGTCGCGCTTCATCACCCAGGCGTTGACGGCATCCTATGCCGGTAAGAAGGGCGAGGGCGCGCGCGCGCAACTCGATGTGACCAGCTATAATTATTCGTTCAACGCGGTCGACAAGGATCACGCGACCTATCCTGAGCTGACCTTCCTGACGACCGAGACGCACAGCGGGGATGCATACGATATCCGGCAGATTATGGAGCGCAACCCGGCCTATATGGGGGAGTTCGTATGGACCGGGATGGATTATGTTGGTGAAGTCGGGTCGGGCTCGTCACGCTTGCGCTCGGACACGGCGCCCCCGGATGGTGAGAAGAAGATCATCTTCGGCATGGATGTCAGCATGCTGAATTTCTACGTCTGGGATTATCCGGCCTATCAGGCGGGGTCGGGCGAGATTGATCTTATCGGCCTCAAGAAGCCGCCGAGCGTCTATCGCGATGTGGTCTGGGGTCGACACAAGCTCGCCCTGTTCACCCAGCGTCCGGTGCCGCCGGGCTTCCATGAGGAACAGACGGCCTGGGGCTGGCCCGACCTTCTCGAATCCTGGACCTGGCCTGAAGGCAATACCGCGCCGATCGAGGTGCACCTCTATTCCGGGGCGGAGGAGGTTGTTCTGCTCCTCAATGGTTTGGAGGTAGGCCGTAAGCGAATGGCTCCGGCCGACAAGATGAAGGCTTTGTTCAAGGTCCCTTATCAGCCCGGCAGCCTGATCGCCGTCGCTTATTCCAGTGGCAGGGAAATCGCCCGCCGGACGCTCGAAACCGTCGGCGCGCCTACGACGCTGAGGCTCAGGGCGGAGAGGAACAGGATCAAAGGTTCCGCAGCCGACCTGGCTTATGTGTTCGCCGAAGTCTGCGATGCGCGGGGAAGGCTCGTGCCCGATGCTGCCGTGCCGCTGACCTTCACGGTGGCGGGAAAGGCGATGTTGCGGGCGGCAGGTTCAGCCAATCCCTACGGGATCGAAAGCTTCCAGGACGGCGCGACCCGCTCCTTCCACGGCACCGCTCTGGCGATCGTCCAGCCGACCGGGCGGCGCGGGGAAGCGCTGGTTGATGTGTCGAGCGCGGGACTGAGAGGTGCATCCCTGTCGATACAGCTCAGTTGAACAGAGGCAGTATCGCTGCAACGCAATATTTCGATAGCGCCTAATCGTTGAAGATCCCGTCCCAAGTCTTCGGACCTGTTTCAGAACCGGAAACTCAGGATATTTTCCGTCTGAAGCTGAATAATTTGAATAGGAGTCGGCCTTGTGAAATCGTTCATTCTGAACCGCCATGGATCTCTCGTATTGCCGGCGAACCTGTTCGCGCAGCTGGATTTTTCTGTCATCACCTCGCTCGAACAGTTCGAGGCGATCGTCAAACGCGACATTGAATCCAAGGCGCCGACTGGCACCGGCATCCTCCAGTCGATCGAGGCCGGCAAATATCGCAGCCGAATCGAATTGCTGCGCGACGTCGCGCTCAATCTCTACTGGGTCAACCGCAACACCCTGACCCTGTACCACAAACGCCCGATGCGCTGGCGCGATGTGCCGCGCAACCGGGCCGATCTGTTCCTGCCGGTGCAGGCGCCCTGGCAGGATGCCGAGCGCAAGATCGCCTCGATGAAGGCGGCGTTCGAGGCGCTGCCGTCGAGCCATCCCGAGTCGGGCGCATCCGAAGATAAGATTTTCGACCTGCTGTTCGAGATCGTCCGCTACAAGCGCCACCACGCGACCTATATGCCGCCGATCAAGCCGACCGTCGCCGAGTTCCTCGCCAATCCCGACCATCTGACGACGGTCCTCGATCGCCATGACCCCGACTTTCCGGTGTTCACCGAGCGGGACATCGTCGATTGCCGCGAAGACCTGCCCGAGCTGGAGGCGATCCATCGCTGGGTCATGGTGCTGCACAACCTCTACCCGTGGGACCGCTCGCGGCAGCGCCTCGCCCGGCGCGACGAGATTGGCGACGACGATTTCGTGATCCTGTTCGAGCCGCGCAACCGCGAGGTTCTGGCCTTCATCAATCGGGTGAAGGAAGCGCGGAACGCGCCCGCCCCGGCGCCGCAACCCGGCAACATCGTCGAGCCCAAGCAGCGGCTTTGTCAGTTCGATCGGACAGCGCAGTCAATTGACGCAGCGACGCACGGATTAGGGCGAGTTCAGGCGATCAGGTTCTGCCACTCGGCCATGGCGGCGGAGCGGCGATCACGGTAGGTCTGTCGATCAACGAGGTGGCGTTCCAGATTGAAATGGTTGGCGATCGAGGCATGGACCGAGGCAAATTTCTGTAACGATCTCATCTGCCGGAATCGAAGCATGGCCCGCTCGCGTCGTCGGAAAGGCAGATGCGAATTTTCGGCCCGATTGTTGAGATATAGCCCCAACTCGCGGCGCTCAAGATTGCCCAGGTCGTGCATTGCCGCCGGATAAGAACGCAGCCCGTCAGTCACGATCTTCTCAACCCTACCATGCCGCTTCAGCACGCGCTTCATGAAGCGCAAAGCCGCCGATTTGTCGCGCTTCCGGGTAACATAGCTTTCGAGGATCTCGCCCTCATGGTCGACGGCGCGCCACAAATAACGCATCTCGCCATTTATCCGCACATACATCTCGTCGAGATGCCACCGCCAGTGCTGAAAACCTCGCATTCGGCTCACCCGCTGACGACGGACCTCGGCCGCGAATAGCGGCCCGAACCGATTCCACCAGTGCCGCACCGTCTCGTGACAGAGGTCGATCCCGCGCTCGAACAACAGATCCTCGACGTTCCGCAGCGAAAGCGGAAAACGGATGTACATCATCACCACAAGCCGGATCACTTCGGGCGACGAGTGAAAGTATCGGAACGGGGAGAGCGCCTTGATCATGCGCCCGTTTATCGGCTCGGTTCAGGCGAGGCCATCCCTCTGACAGCACCTCTTGCGGTGCGCCGCTTTTGCACCTCGCGGACATGATCCCCCGTTAAAGTAATGCCGCTCACTTTCTTATCCTCTCTCCACCTGTCATCTTGGGCACAATCGCGACCGCTACGATACCGAGTGCGAGGAAGGGGATGCAAATGAGTCTGCAGCCAGATCGCGGCAGAGGATGGCT
>CANJRZ010000009.1 GCA_947476735.1 Sphingomonadaceae bacterium | reverse complement strand
GTGCCCTTGGTCGGCAGCAGCTGGCCGGCCATGATATAGCTCTGCGGGCTCTGCGGCCGGTCGACCAGCACGATCCGTCCGGTGCGCGCCATCTTGTCGGTGGGGAAAAGCTTGGCGCCTTTCCTGACGGCCGGAGCCTTCCAGGTGCCGAAGCGGGCTTCGAGCATCGGCAGCAGCTCGGCGAGGGTCGTGTCGCCGGTCACGAAGATTTTCGCATTGTCGGGCCGGATCCACGCATCGTGGAAGGCGAGCAGGTCGGCGCGGGTGACCGCCTTCACGCCTTCCTCGGTGCCGCTGCCCGACAGCGGAATGCCATAGGGGTGCGCTGCGCCGAATAGCAGTGGCGGCAGGGTCCGGCGGGCGATGCCGCGCGGCTGCGCATTTTCGGCGGCGATCCCGGCAAGGATCTGTCCGCGTAGCCGCTCGATCTCGGCGGGCACGAAGGTCGGCCGCTGGACGATGTCGGCGAGCAGGTCGAGCGAAGGTGCAAGATTGGTCTTGAGCGCGAACATCGACACGCTCGTGCGGTCCATTGTCGCGCCCGACGCGATCTGCGCGCCGAGCCGTTCCTGCGCCTCGGCGATGCCGATCGAATCAAGCTTGCCTGCGCCCTCGTCGAGCAGCGACAGCATCAACCCCTGGGTGCCGAGCTTCGCCTTGTCGTCGGCGGCATTGCCGGCGTCGAAGGCGACCGAGAGGCGCACCGTGGGCACCGTGGTGCGCTGGGCGAACACCACTTCGATGCCGTTCGAGAGCGTCGTGCGCTCGATCTTCGGGAAGGTCAGGTCGTTGATCGCTTCCACCGGCGGCGGCGATGACCGATCGACTGCAGATGTCGGCTTCGAGCCGACCGAAAGCAGCGGGGCGGCGCCGTCTGCGACATATTTGGGGTTACGGTACCAGGCCGGGCTCATGCCCTCGCGCGCGCTGCCGCCGGCCACTGCCATGTCGGATTCGCTCCGCTCGCCGGGCTCGACGACCAGCCGGAAGGCCGGCCTCGACAGCCATTTTCCGACGGCGGCGCGGATGCTCTCCGGGGTGGCTGCCGCAGCAGCAGCGAGGTCCTTCTTGTATTTCTCCGGGTCGTTCGAATAGACCGCGCCTTCGGCGAGGGTCACCGCCTTGCCGCTGAAACCGCCCACCGTTTCGAGTCCTGAAATCTCGCCCGCCACCTGCTTGGTTGCGGCGCGCTTCACCTCGTCGGCGCTCGGGCCGTTCTTGATGAAGTCGGCGACCAGTTCGTCGAGCTGCCTGGCGACAAGTTTGGCATCCACGCCGGGCTTCACGTCGGCGGTGATCTCGACGAAGGAGACCTTCTCGAACGGCTGGATCCCGGCCGTCACCGCGACCGCGGTCTTCTCCTTGCGGACCAGCGCATTGTCGAGCCGCGACGAGGCGAGCCCGCCAAGCACGTCCATGCCGAGGTCGAGCGGTACAATATCGGGATCGTTGAGGCCGGGCACCGCCCACTGGCGATAGATGCGGGTGGTCGCGACCCGGTCTTTCATCACCTGGTCGACCGGCGCCTGCAGGGTCGGGACGGTGACTTCGGGACGCGCCGTCTCGGGTCCGCGCGGGATGTCGCCGAACCATTTCTGGACCTTGGCCTTCGCGGTGGCGGCGTCGATGTCGCCGGCGAGGACCAGCACCGCGTTGTTCGGGCCGTAATGCGAACGAAACCAGTTCTTCACGTCGTCGAGGCTGGCGGCGTCGAGATCTGCCATCGAGCCGATCGTCGAATGGCGATAGGGATGGCCCGCAGGGAAGAGCGCTGCGAGCTGGGCATATTCGACCAGCCCATAGGGTTCATTGTCGCCCTGACGCTTCTCGTTCTGGACGACGCCGCGCTGATTATCGAGCTTGGTCTGGTCGATCGCCCCGAGCAGATGGCCCATACGGTCCGATTCGAGAAACAGCGTCATGTCGAGCGCGCCGGTCGGCACCGTCTCGAAATAATTGGTCCGGTCGAACCACGTGGTGCCGTTGAGATCGGTCGCCCCGATCGCCTCGAGCGGCTTGAAGAAATCTTCATTGGCATTTTCCGAGCCGTTGAACATCAGATGCTCGAACAGATGGGCGAAACCGGTCTTGCCTTTGGGCTCGTCCTTGGAACCGATATGATACCAGACCGACACCGCGACCACCGGGGCCTTGCGGTCGCTATGCACGATCACGCGCAAGCCGTTGTCGAGTGTGAAACTTTCATAGGGTATATCGACCGCCTTCACGAGCGTTGCCACCGAGGCGGGTTCGGCGGCGGGCACGGGGGCGGCGAGCGCAGTCGCCAGAAGCAACGCGACGATCGGACGAAACAGGCTGCAGTGCATTAAGGGACTTTCCGGATGGGGCAGAATTGCCGGCTAATCTAGCCTTTAGCGCAGAGGGTGCAATGTCTGTGTAATACGCTGGTCGAACGGTCAGGCAGGTTGATCGACTCATCCCTGATGAGACAGGAAAAGAAAATAGTGAGCCGAATTCTTGTGTTGCAAAAAAGCCACACCATATGATGCGGATTAGGAACAGGGATCAGGCATGAACCTCGAAAAATTCACCGACCGCGCCAAGGGATTCCTTCAGTCGGCGCAGACCGTCGCGATCCGCATGAGTCATCAGCGAATCGCTCCCGAACATCTGTTGAAAGCGCTGCTTGAGGACGAGCAGGGTATGGCCGCGGGCCTCATCAAGGCGTCCGGCGGCGACGCGGGCGTCGCGTTGCGCGCGACCGACGCGGCGCTCGCGAAGATCCCGGCGGTCTCAGGCGGCGGAGCGCAGCAGACGCCGGCCATCGACAATGATCTGGCGCGGGTCCTCGACCAGGCCGAGCAGATCGCGCAGAAGGCCGGCGACAGCTTTGTCACTGTCGAGCGGATGCTGCTCGCGCTGGTGCTGTCGGGTACATCGCCGGCCGGCAAGGCGCTGGCCGATGCCGCCGTCCGTGCCGAGGCGCTCAACGGCGCGATCAACGAGCTGCGCGGCGGGCGCAGCGCCGACACGGCTGGCGCCGAGGACCGCTATGACGCGCTCAAGAAATTCGCCCGCGACCTGACCGCCGCGGCGCGCGAGGGCAAGCTCGATCCGGTGATCGGCCGCGACGAAGAGATCCGCCGCACCATCCAGGTGCTTGCGCGGCGCACCAAGAACAATCCCGTACTGATCGGTGAGCCGGGCGTCGGCAAGACGGCGATCGCCGAAGGACTGGCACTGCGCATCGCCAATGGCGATGTGCCCGACGGCCTCAAGGACCGCAAGGTCATGGCGCTCGACATGGGCAGCCTGATCGCCGGCGCCAAATATCGCGGTGAGTTCGAGGAGCGGCTGAAAGGCGTGCTTGACGAGGTGAAAGCCGCTGAGGGCGACATCATCCTGTTCATCGACGAGATGCACACGCTGGTTGGCGCCGGCAAATCCGAAGGCGCGATGGATGCCAGCAATCTGATCAAGCCCGCGCTCGCGCGCGGCGAACTGCATTGTGTCGGCGCCACCACGCTCGATGAATATCGCAAATATGTCGAGAAGGACCCGGCGCTCCAGCGGCGTTTCCAGCCGGTGTTCGTCGGCGAACCGACGGTCGAAGACACGATCTCGATCCTGCGCGGGCTCAAGGAGAAATATGAGCTGCACCATGGCGTGCGGATCACCGACAGCGCGCTCGTCGCTGCGGCGACGCTCAGCCACCGCTACATCGCAGACCGCTTCCTGCCCGACAAGGCGATCGACCTGATGGACGAGGCCGCCTCGCGACTGCGCATGGAGGTCGAATCCAAGCCTGAGGAGATCGAGAATCTCGACCGGCGGATCATCCAGCTCAAAATCGAGCGCGAGGCGCTCAAGCGCGAGACCGACGCCGCCTCCAAGGATCGGCTCGATGCACTCGAGGCCGAGCTGGTCGAACTCGAGGAGCAGTCGCACGAACTGACCGCGCGCTGGATGGGCGAGAAGGACAAGATCAACGCCGAGGCCAAGCTCAAGGAGCAGCTCGACGCGGCGCGGCTCGAGCTCGACCAGGCCCAGCGGCGCGGCGATCTCGCCCGGGCCGGCGAGATCAGCTACGGGGTCATCCCCGGGCTCGAGCGCGAGCTGGCCGCGGCGGAAGGTGCCACCGCGGGCGCGATGCTGCGCGAGGAGGTCACCGCCGAGGATATCGCCGGGGTGGTCGGCCGCTGGACGGGTATCCCGGTCGAGCGGATGCTCGAAGGCGAGCGCGAGAAGCTGCTCGCGATGGAGAGTGCGATCGGCAAGCGGGTGATCGGCCAGAAGGACGCGGTGGAGGCCGTGGCCCGGGCGGTCCGCCGTTCGCGCGCCGGCTTGCAGGATCCGAACCGGCCGCTCGGCTCGTTCCTGTTCCTCGGCCCGACCGGCGTCGGCAAGACCGAGCTGACCAAAGCGCTCGCTGAATTCCTGTTCGACGACTCGGCGGCGATGGTCCGCATCGACATGTCCGAATTCATGGAGAAGCACAGCGTCGCCCGGCTGATCGGCGCCCCTCCGGGCTATGTCGGCTATGAGGAGGGCGGCGTGCTGACCGAGGCGGTACGCAGGCGCCCCTATCAGGTCGTGCTGTTCGACGAGGTCGAGAAGGCGCATGGCGACGTGTTCAACGTCCTGCTCCAGGTGCTCGACGACGGGCGGCTGACCGATGGCCAGGGCCGCACGGTCGACTTCTCGAACACGATCATCATCCTGACCTCAAACCTCGGCAGCCAATATCTGTCGAACCTCGCCGATGGCCAGGATGTCGACTCGGTCGAGGACCAGGTGATGGAGGTCGTCCGCGGCCATTTCCGGCCTGAATTCCTCAACCGGCTCGACGAGATCATCCTGTTCCACCGTCTGGCGCAGGAGCATATGGGCCCGATCGTGGACATCCAGGTCGGCCGGGTCGGCAAGCTGCTCAAGGATCGCAAGATCCGGCTGGAGCTGACCGACGGTGCGCGCGCCTGGCTCGGCCGGGTCGGCTATGATCCGGTCTATGGCGCGCGGCCGCTCAAGCGCGCGGTGCAGAAATATCTGCAGGATCCGCTTGCCGACGCTATCCTGCGGGGCGACGTGCCCGACGGATCGACGCTGACGATCGACGAGGGCGACGGCAAGCTTGAACTCAGGGCGGCCTGATGGACCTTGTGTGCTTCAAAAACTTGATTTCATCGGGGACAGGACCTGTGTTATTCAACTAGTACGCACACAGGAATCCCGTCACATGAAGTCTCTGGTCTCTGTCGCTTTGGCTGTCGCCGTCAGCTTCTCCACCGCCGCCTTCGCCGATGAGGCCGAGAAGAAGGACGGCAAGGATCCGGACCGGATGATCTGCAGGTCCGAGCCGCAGATCGGCTCGCGACTCGCGAAGAAGAAGGTCTGCATGACCGCGCAGCAGTGGAAGGAACAGCGCCGCCTGTCGCGCATGGAAATCGATCGCACCCAATCCAACCGCTATGTGAGCGGTCAGTAAGCGGGAGACCGTTTCCCTGAGGCGGGATCAGGCCATGCGCCACAAGCCCGAATGATCGGCCCCGTCGGTCAGATTTCGTAGCCCATCCGTTCGGCCCAGGGCTTCAGGATCGGCAGCACGCCTTCCATCTTGTTGCGGTAGCGCTCCCAGCGGCCCGCCGATCTCTTGTAGATCGGTTCGGTGACCTGCGAGTAGCTGGCGGTGCGGATATGCTCGCGTCTCGCGGCGCTCTTGCGATTGTCGAGCACCGCGTTGGTCCATGGAATTTCCAGGAAATCGAGCAAGCGGCGCATCTCGCTTTCGAGATCCTCGACCATGCGCTCATAGCGGATGCGGCAGATGTCGATCGGCAGATTGGTCTCCGCGCGCATCCAGGCCGTTGAGGCGAGGTCGTAGAGATTGGCCGTGCCTTCGAGCGTCGTGAAGCTCAGCATCGCCCGGTTGAGTTCAAAGTTCGACATGAAGGCGCTCAGCACGCAGTCGGCCGGGTGGCGCTCGGCGAAGATCACCTTGGCGTCGGGAAATATGCGGTGGATGATGCCCATGCGGGTCATGTGGAACGGGAATTTGTCGAGCACCCGCTGTCCCGGCCCGGGTGGCGCCACCTGGCGCAGCGTGTCGAAATAGCGGGCACGCAACGCATTGGCCTCTGCCGAGCTCAGCGATGCTATCCGTTCCGGATCGCCGAGCTCATTCTCGACCGAACGGACGATCGGCATCTCCTCGAGAACGTGGAGATGGGGAATGTTCATCAGTAGCGTGTCGAGCAGGGTGGTGCCCGAACGCGGGAAGCCGACAAGGAAGATCGGCGGCGGGGGCACCTCGACGAGGTCGACCCTGGTCCAGCCGGCGATCTTCTCGGGGGTCAGCAGATCGCGGTTGACCTTGACCTCCTCGATATAGAGCGAGGCGTCGCGCTGGGCGGGCGGCGTACCTTCGAGCGCGGCCCTGTTCATCTCGACGAAGGCGTTGAAGGCGGTATCGGCATCGCCGACCCGATCGGCGATCTCGGCGATCAGCTGGGCGCGGCGGGCCGGGTTGATCGTGTCGGGGGTCGCCAGGGCCAGCGGTAGCGCTTCGGCGAAGCGGCCGGCGCGGCGCAGCGCCCATGCCTTGATGAAATTGACCTCGGCCGCGTTGACGCCGTTCCGCTCGGCTTCGACGGCCAGTTCGTCCAGCGCCTCGGTCTTGTTGAGATTTTCGAGCAGGACGGCCAGCTCGAGATAAGGCGCGAGCGCGCTGCCGTCGATCCGGATGGCAGCGCGGAACGCCTCTTCGGCGGCGGCGAAGTTGGTTTCCGTCGCTTCAGACAGGCCAAGTTCGACCTGAACCTCGGCATCGTCCGGCGCGCGCGCGGCGGCCTCGCGCATCAAGGTCAGCCGCTCGTCGTAGCGCTGCAGCTGGTTCAGCAGCTTGGACAGGTTGACATAGGGCAGCATGATGTCGGGACGAAGCTCGATCGCCTTGCGCAGCGCGATCAGAGCGCCTTCGGCATCGCCGCTCCCGGAAAGGACATTGCCGAGATTGTTCCAGCTCTCGAAATCGTCGGGGATCGCAACGACAACCTTGCGATAGTCGGCGATCGACTCGGCATAGCGGCCCTGCTGCTGATGGATATAGGCCGAGAGGCGCAGCGCTCTGGCGTCCTGAGCACCGCCGTTCGAGACCGACAGGGCGGTGTCGAGGTCGCCGCTGTCCATCAGCGCGCGGACCAGATTGTTGCGGGTCGACTGATCCTTTGGGTTCAGCACCAGCGCCTTGCGCAGCCGATCGATCCCGCCGGGGAAATCGCCGGCCTGGCAGGCGAGCATGCCGGTCAGCGACAGCAGAGGCTGATCATTGGGCATCGAGCGCAATATCTGCTGGGCAGCGGCATAGGCACCGGGAATGTCACCGGTCTTGATGCGCGCGAAGATCGGCGAAAGATGGGGGGGCGGAAGCGAGGCCATGGGAAAAGCTCAGTCTGTGGGGAGGGCAACGTCGAACGCCACGGTCAGGCGCTCGCCGGATGGATAAGGGTTGGTACCGTGCCACATCGTCGATGGAAAGAGCACCAGCCGGCCGGGGCGCGGCTCGACGGTGCGGGCGGGCGGCAGATCGAGGCCCAGCTCGGCCTGGGGTGAGCCGAGTGTCAGCCAGCCGGCCTCGCTCCCCGTGTCGGGTGGCAGCGCCACATAGAATGCCGAGCTGATCCAGCCGGCGGGGTGGACATGGTTGGCGTGATAGCCTTGCCCCCCGAGCCGCACCGACCAGCTGCCCGCGAAGCGCGGCCGTGTGGGCGCGCGAAAGCCAAGCAGCGGATGCTTCGGATCGCGGGTCCGCAGCGTGGCGGCATGCTCCGCCACCGCCGCGACGATCAGCGCACGGAGTGCCTGGATTTCCGGTTCGACCCGGCTGAACAGCGGCCCGTCGGTCTGGGTCCCGCCGCGTACCGACTGATCGAGATGCTCGCCTTTGGCGCGATGGATACCGCGCAGCACGGTTGCCAGCCGGGCGAGGTCGAGCCCCCGATCGGCGAGGTCGATTACCGACACGAAGGCGGGGTGGCCATCGAGCCAGGCGGCACGCGGATCACCCGCCAGCGTCCAGGCGATCGACGCATAGGGCCACATGCCCCGCTGCGGGCCTGACGGCGCCAGCCAGCGGTCGATCTTCGGCAGGGCGGCGTCGACCCGATGGGTGCGGAGCAGATGGCGAACCTGGCGGATCACGACCGACAGATCCTGCACCTCGTCGAGGATCGCGAACAGCCGGTCGGCCTCGGCTACGGCGCCGGTCTCGGAATGAACGATGGCTTCGGTGGTCGTGAAGCTGAGCTGTTCGTTGAGCACTGCCTTACCGCGCCGGATCGCATCGAGCGCGGCGTCCCAGCACCGTGCCTCGATGTGGGTGAGGATCAGCATGCGCCATAGCTGGAGGTCGCCGGGGTTGGCCGAGATCGTCCGTTCGAGCATGTCCGTTGCGTGCTGGCGCTCGCCCATCATCCAGCGCAGCTGGATCAACCGTTCATGGCCCGGATACCAGCCGGGATGCAGCCCGAGCAGCGCCTCGATCTCGGCGATCGCCCTCTCGTCGTCTCCTATCGCATAGCGCGCTGCCGCGCGGCTCAGCAGCATCTCGCCATTGTTCGGTTCGAGTGCGATAGCCCTTTCGAACAGGCCGACCGCGTTGAGGCCGGCTTCGAGCGCGACCTGAGCGCGGCCCTGGGCGATCCGCGTGTTGCCGGGCGCATATTGTGCCGCAGCGTTGAACGCCTTGAGCGCCTCGGCGTGCTGGTCGAGCGCGCGGTGGAGCAGGCCGGTCCATTGCCAGAGCAAGGGATCGGTCTTCCGCTTGGCGGCGAGACCCGCGACGAAGGGGAGAGCCCGCTCTTCCTCCTGGCTCGCGGCCGCGGCTTCGGCCAGCGCGACGGTCGCCGAAAGATCGCTCGGGCTGAACTTCAGCCGCGACAGGAGCGCGTCGATGTCGCTCACAATGCCTGCGACACGGTCGCCGATTCGGCTTCGAGCAGCGCGCGGACCGCGTCTTGCTCCGTGCCGCTCAGACCCGGATGCCAGAGATCGAGGATGAAGACGACCCGCAGCTGCGTGCTCGGATTGGCGGCCTCATGCTCGATCGTGTCGTCAAAGACGAAGGCTTCGCCTCGTCGCCAGTCGCGGGTCTCCGCACCCACCCGGAACCAGCAACCATCGGGCACGATCAGCGGCTGGTGACAGACCAGTCGGGTGTTTGCGACGCCATGGTGCGGCGGGATCGCGGCGCCGGGCGCCAGCAGCGAGAACATCGCATTGGGCGAGCAGCCAGCGATCGCGGGCTGGCCGATCCGGTCGAGCAGCGCCATCGTGCCCGGGCAATGGACCGCATTCGCCTCGATCCGGCGGCCATATTGCCACAGGTGGATCGCGGTCCAGTCGCGATTGTGGTTGAGAGCCTGCCACAGGGCCACCGGCGCATCGGCGGGATATTGGATATAGGGGACGAGTTCGGCGCGCTCGGCGGCGGCCACGGCTTCGAATTCGGCCTGGAGCAGGTCGGTCGCGGCCTCGAGCTCGGCGAGCCAGGGGAAGAGCGATCGATCATGGAACTCGCGCTCGCTCAGGCCCGGGAAATGGAAATGGGTGGGCTCGGCGTGCCACACGAGGGTACGACGCAAGGCGTTCGAGCGGAACCGGGCGATCCGTTGCTTCTCCTCGGCGCTGGCATCCGCTTCGAAGGCGGCCATGCCGGCCTGCATGCGGGCTTCCCGCCCGGCGAGCCAGCGGTCGCGCACTTCCTCGCCGCGCGCGACCGCCGCCGCGAGCTGGGGATTGGCGATGGTGGCGGGGCGCCGGACCAAGGCCTCGTCATAGGCTTCGCCGGCATCGTCGGCGCCCATCTGGTCCTTGAGGCTGGCGCGCATCAGCAGCGCCATGAAATCATAGGGCGAGAGCGCCAGCGCGGCGCCGATCGCCTCAAGCGCGGCCGGGCGGTCGCCCGAGGCGCGATGCATCGCCGATCGCTTGACGTGCAGCTGGAAATTGGCGGGATCGATCGTCACCGCGCGGTCGAGCAGCGCCAGCGCCTCGCCGATCGCGCCGCGGGCGGCGGCGGCATCGGCGGAACGCTGCAGATCGGCTGACTGCGACGACGTCATCCCGGAGATCCTCGAGAGGAGGGCCCAAAAAGAAAGGAGGCGGCAGGGTTTCCCCTACCGCCCCTTTCTCGGATCAGCTCAAGTCTTAGAACTTGAGGGTGACGCCGGCGTACAGGTACCGACCCATGGTGTCATACACGTTCGGGAAGGTGTTGCCCGAGCAGAGCACCGCGGTGCAGGCGTTGACCACCGCCGACGCGCCGTTCGCACCGATGATCGGCGGATCGTTGTCGAGGATGTTCTGGACGCCCAGACGGAAGGTGTAAGCATCGGTGATGTCGAAGCTCGCCGACAGATCGAAGTAGCTCTGCGCCGCGATCTTCGCGTTGACCGGCGAGAAGGCGCCGGTGAGGGTCGGGTTCGAGCTCGAACGGTCGATCTTGACGTCGCCGAAGTAGCGCCAGGCCACCGACATCGTCAGACCATTTTCCATCGCGTAGCTCACACGAGCCTTGTGACGCCACTTGGGAGCCGGCGTGCCGCAGACCAGGCCGTAATAGCCGGCGCAGTCATAGGGAGCCGAAATCCCGTCATCGGTCTTGAACGAGTCAAGGTAGGTGCCCTGCATGCTGAACGACAGCGAGCTGCTGCCGATCCGCTTGCTGTAGGACACGCCGACATCGATGCCCTTGGTACGCAGGCTACCGACGTTGAGGTCGGTATCGATGACGAAGCCGCCGGCCGAACGCCACAGCGAGCCGGTGGCATCGCGGCGGATCAGCGAGCAGAAGGTCGGATCACCCGTGGTAAGGCACTGCTGGATGGTCACATCCTGGCCGTACTGGCTGATCAGGTTCTTCACCTTGATGTCGAAACCGTCGATCGTCATGTTGAAGCCGGGCAGGAAGGTCGGCTGGAAGACCAGGCCGATCGTCTTGGTATCCGACTTCTCGGGCGACAGGTTCGGGTTGCCGCCGACCAGGCCGTTATACTGGCCAGCCGGGTTGCCCGCGACCGGATAGTTGCCAACCGGCAGGCCGGTGAGGGCGCACTGGGCCGCCGTCGCCGAACCGTCCGCGCAGGGGTCCGAGTTGCCGTTGAGGGCGACGCGGATCGGCGCGAAGAGGTCCTGCACGTTCGGAGCACGAACCGCGCGATTGTAGCTGGCGCGCAGCGTGATGTCCCGCACCGGAGAGAACTCGACACCAAGCTTGTAGGTGTCGGTGTTCACGCCCGTGCTGTAGTGCGAGTAGCGATAGCCACCCTCGAGCGAGAGGTTGTAGACGAAGCCTTCCTGGACGATCGGCAGCTGGAACTCGCCGAACACTTCCTTGACGTCGAACGAGCCCGAGGTCGGAAGCGTCGCCGCGCCCTGGCCGGTAAGGTCGCCGGTCGCGAAGCTGTTGTCGGTGTTCAGCTCGAGCGATTCCTTGCGGTACTCGAAGCCGATGTTGATGCCCAGGCCGCTGTCGGCCCACGGCGTCTTGACGCCATATTCACCGAGAACACCGGTGATGTTGGCGTTGAACACGCGCTCCTGCGTGTTGCCACGCTGGAAACCGTTCGCCTGGACATAGCCCAACGCACCCGGGGTGATGAAGCCGGGGCCGCCCAGGATGTCATAGGGGACGCAAAGCGGATCGACGCCCGAGAGCGCCGACCGGCAGACCGGCAGGCCGGTCGTCGGATGGCGGACGACGTCGATGGCAAGGTTCAGCTTGCGCGCCGAGAACTCGTTGAAATAGGTCTCCTGGAAGTTCGTCCGGCCGAACATGTACGACGCGTCGTACGAGAAGGCCTTGTTGATCTCACCCTTCATGCCGCCGACGATGCGGAAGCTGGTGTGCTGCAGGTCGTCGCGGCGCGGGCCGCCTTCGACGTTGCGGCGCAGCGCCTGCAGGAAGGCCCTGCGATAGGTGGCACCCGTGGTCGGATCGACGAAATTGATCGGTGCGCCGGCGCCGACGATCGGGAAGCCGTTGTCGAGCACCTGGGTGATCAGATTGCCGTTCTGGGTCACGCCGTTGCCGCAGACGCGGGTGAACTGCTGCGCCGACAGAAGCGGGTTGTCGCAGTTGATACTGAGCGTGTTGCCGAAGTTGCCCGATTCCGCGATCTGGGCGACCGTGCGGTCGTCCATGAACATCGCTTCCATATAGGGATGGAAGTTCTCGTTGATCTCGTAATCGGCGAAGACGCCGGCGGTGTAACGCTCGTCGGGACGCTGGAAGTAGTTCCGCGGCGCGAAGTTGTACGGCGTGAAGCCGGGGATGAAGGTCCGGTTCGGGCCGACCTGGAGCGTGTTCGAGTTCCAGTCGAAGAAGGTACCGTTCGCCGAGGTGGCCGAACCGCCGCAGCGCAGTCGATCCATCGGAGCGGCGGTGATCTGAGCCGGCGTGCGGGCCTGCGAGGCGCACGACGAGAAGTCGCGGCGGTTCTGGGTGACGGCCTTCAGCTTGCGATAGCCGGCATAGGCCACGAAGTGGCCCTGGTCGTCATCGCCGAACTTGCCACCGAACTGCAGGGTCGCGTCGATCGTGCCGCCGTCGTTGATGCTGCCCTTGGGCTGCGGGAAGCCGCGCAGCGTGTGGGCATTGTTGAGCGACGAGTTGTTGTTGTTGTGCTGATAGAGGCTGTACTGGGTGTCGATCTGGAAACCTTCGAAATCGGTGTCCATGATGAAGTTGACGACACCCGCGACCGCGTCCGAACCATAGGTCGACGACGCACCGCCGGTCAGCACGTCGACGCGCTTCACCAGCGACGCCGGGATGAAGTTGACGTCGGCGGCCGACGAGGTCGGGTCACCCGGCATCAGGCGGCGGCCGTTGATCAGGACGAGCGTGCGCTCGGCGCCGATGTTGCGCAGGTTGATCGTCGCGGTGCCGGTGGCGCCGTTGGCGAGGTTGCCGCCCTGGTCACCGAACGCCTGCGGAAGGCTGTTGATGAGATCTTCGGTGCGGGTCACGCCCATCGCCCTGATTTCCGGGGCACCGACGACGGTGACCGGGGCGAGGCCGGTGAGGTTCGGCTGCGGAATACGCGAGCCGGTAACGACGATGGCGGCCGCGTCGTCGGCTTCCTCGGCGGGTGCGTTCTGCGCATAGGCGGGCGCGCCCGCCCATGCGATGCCGAGCGCGAGCGACGCCGCGCTGCAGCCCAGCCCGAACCGGCTGGCCTTGTTGGTTTTGGTCATCACGTTCCAGTCCCTTTTCTGGAGTGAGCGGGGCGGAGCGCTTCCCCCGCGAGCTCAACCCTCATAAAATGGCGCAGGCGCTGGCAGGCCACCTCCACTCCATTCAGGCATGTCAGCATATGTGCAAGAAATGTGATCAGACTGTAAAGCGGAGGTTCGTCAGAGAGGCATGGTTGCGGCGCCGTTGTCGCCTTTTTGCAACAGTCGCGAAATCTCGTTGCTCTCCAGCCCCAAAATAGGGTTATAATTTTTCACAGTCAGGAGGATAGCTGGTGAATCAACTGATCAAAACGACACTACTCCTCGTGGCGGGAATCACTCTCGCTTCGGCCGCCGCAGCGGAGAAACCGCGCAATCGACCCGAACTCTTCAACAAGCTGCTCGATTGCCGCGCAATCGCGGACAACGCGGGGCGTCTCGCCTGCTACGACCAGTCGGTCGGCGCCATCGCCGAGGCCGAAACGAAGAAGGATATCGTGGTGGTCGACCGCAAGGAGATCCGCGAGACCAAGCGTTCGCTGTTTGGCTTCACCCTGCCCAAGATCGGGCTGTTCACCGGCGACAAGGAAGACGACAAGGACGAGGTCGAGGAGATCAGCAGCACGGTGGAGATCGCGCGGATGGTGAAAGGTGGCGACTGGTCGCTCAGGCTCGCCGACGACGCCGGCACCTGGGAGACCAACGGCGACCTGAAGGCCGATCCGCGGCCCGGCGACAAGGTGAAGATTCGCAAGGCGAGCCTGGGCAGCTATCTGGGGCAGGTTGGTCTCAGCCGGGGGGTGCGGTTCAGGAGGGTGCAGTAGCTCTTATTGGGTTCAGCCGTCGGCGCATGAGGCCTGACGCATAGCTAAGGCGCCATCGCCCCAGCGACAGGCTCCGGATCGATTCGCGCTTCGCGCCACTTGATCGACCAGTGCAGATGCGGGCCGGTCGCCCGCCCGGTCATGCCGATCGCGCCGAGCTTCTCGCCCTGCTTCACCACCTGTCCGGCCGCCACGTCGATCCGCGAGAGGTGGAGAAAAGCCGAGTTCAGTCCCATGCCATGGTCGATCATCAGCAGATTGCCTTCGAGCGAGAAGGGTGTCGCCGCCGCGAGGATCACGACTCCGTCGGCGGGCGCCACGATCTCGGTCCCTTCGGGCCGGGCGACATCGACCCCCGAGTGATAGGCGCCGGGCTCGCCGGCATAGATGCGCTGCGAACCGAACACGCCACTGATCCGGCCTGTGACCGGCCAGATGAAGCGCTGCCGCCAGCCGACCGAAGCCGAGGCGACCGCGCGGGCAGCGGCGATCTGGTCGAGCTCGGCCTTGCGACGGGCGAGATACTCGGGGGTCGGGGTGGTGCCTTTGGGCAGGGTGGGCAGCGATTCGATATGCCAGCCGCGTGGCGCAATGGCCAGGGTGCGGCGCAGGACCACATCGTCGACGGTGCGCGCATCGAGCACGGCCCGCGCCGGGGCATCGCGATCGAAGGCGATAAGGAAGCGGCCGTCTTCGGCAAAGGGTATGGGCGTGCCGTCGTACAGCAAGGTGACGGTACCGGGCGGGACGGTGCCGAAAGCCAGGCCGCCCTGCAGAATCGTGCCTGAAAGCTTGAAATCAGCGCCGTCGATGATGCGCTGCGGGCCGACCAGCGGCGGCTGAGGCGGCGGCAGCGTCGGGACGGAGGCACATCCCGCGAGCAGCAGCAGGGCCAGCGCGGCGAGCGTACCGCGCCGGGCTGAAATCAAGCCTTCTGCTCCGCCTTGGTCGCCTCTACCGCGCTGGCATAGGCTTCCTGGCGTGCGACGCTCCAGTAGCGCAGGTCGTCGAGCGCGATCGGGGTGCCCGAGATCGCGCACATCACATGATCGCCGGGCACGAGCACCCGGAAGGCATTGGCCATATAGTTGAGCTTGGCGAGGCGGCCCGAATTCATCAGCATTCTAATTCCTTCGCGGTTTCATGTAGGAGCCGCGGCTCCGTCCTAGAAGAGGTCCTGCTGTCGCGCGGCGCGCTCTTCGCTCGTCTTGCCCTTCGCATAAGATGGCTTGGCGCCATTCTCAACCCGTGCGTCGACCGGGCCATCGACGAAATACAGGGTCAGAAGCGCCGCGTCTTTGGCGTCCTCGGCCCTGGTCAGCACGCCGCCGCCGCGCTTCTCGACCCTGACATAGCCGCGCTGAAGCGGCTTGTCGGGATGGAGCTGCTCGGCGATCCGCCACAGGCCTTCGAGCGCGCGCTGGCCCTGCTCGATCTTCAGCCGGATAGGCCTGCTGCTCAGCCGGACAGCCGCCAGCTGCTCTTTTGCACGATCAAATTTACGGTCGAGCAGCGACGGGCGCAGCGCACCCGCCGCATGGGCGAGATCGCTGCGGGCGTGGGAGAGCCGCTGGCCGAGGCCCCGCGGCAGCCGCTCGGCGAGATCGTCGAGGCGCTGCTGTTGCCCTGCGAACAGGCTGTCGATAGCGGGGAAGCGGTCGGCGATCGCTTCGAATCGCTCGCCGGCGCGCTCGCGATAGCGCCACGCCAGCCGCTCGGCGCGGGCGCCCAGCTCGCGGACATGATGGGCGAGGTCGGCGCGCACCGGCACCGCCATCTCGGCCGCCGCGGTCGGCGTTGGCGCGCGGCGGTCGGCGGCGAAATCCGCGAGGGTGGTGTCGGTCTCATGGCCGACCGCCGAGATCACCGGGATTGGCGATTCGGCGATGGCGCGGACCACTTCTTCCTCGTTGAAAGCCCATAGATCCTCGATCGAGCCGCCGCCGCGCCCGACGATCAGCAGATCGGGGCGGGGCACCGGCCCGTCCGGGTCGAGCGCGCCGAAGCCACGCACCGCGCGTGCGATCTGGGCGGCGGCGCCCTCGCCCTGCACGGCGACCGGCCACAGGATGACATGGGTCGGGCAACGGTCCTCGAGCCGGTGGAGGATGTCGCGGATCACCGCCCCGGTCGGCGAGGTCACTACGCCGATGATGCGCGGCATGAACGGCAGCGCGCGCTTGGCGCTTTCGTCGAACAGCCCCTCGGCGGCGAGCATCCGACGGCGCTGGTCGAGCAGCGCCATCAGCGCGCCCTGTCCCGCCAGCTCCATCCGGTCGATCACGATCTGATATTTGGAGCGGCCCGGATAGGTGGTGAGCTTGCCGGTCGCGATCACCTCGATCCCGTCCTCGGGGCGGAACCGCATCGCCGTCGCCTGGCCCTTCCAGATGACCCCGTCGATCGCGGCGCGGTCGTCCTTGAGGGTCAGGTAGATATGGCCCGAGCTGTGGCGCTTGAACCCCGAAATCTCGCCGCGCACCCGGACATGGCCGAAGGCTTCCTCGACGCTCCGCTTCAACGCGCCTGATAATTCTGAAACGCTGAGCGCAGGCGCGTTGTCGCCCGGCAGCTCCTCGGCTAACAGGCGGGGCCTGTCGCTTGTGGGCTCACCGGGGAGAAGTTCGTCCATGATCGTCCTGCTGCTGGGTTCGGGAGGCCGCGAGCATGCGCTGGCGTGGAAGCTGTCGCAATCAGAACGGCTTACCAAGCTCTTCGCCGCGCCGGGCAATCCCGGCATAGCCCAGTATGCCGAATGCGTCGACCTTGACCCGCTCCACCCCGATTCGGTGCTCGCCTTCGCGCGCGAAGAAAATGTCGGGCTGGTCGTGATAGGGCCCGAGGCGCCGCTGGTTGCCGGCTTGGCCGATCTGCTGCGCGAGAACGGCATCCTCACCTTCGGCCCGAGCAAGGCCGCTGCCCAGCTCGAAGGGTCGAAGGGCTTCACCAAGGATCTTTGCGCGCGCGAACGGATTCCGACCGCCGCTTATGCCCGCTTCACCAATGCCGAGGCGGCCAAGGCCGCGCTCGACAGCTTCGGTTCGCCGGTGGTGATCAAAGCCGACGGCCTCGCGGCGGGCAAGGGCGTGGTGATCGCCGAGAAGCGCGCCCGGGCCGAAGACGCGATCGACGACATGTTCGGCGGTAACTTCGGTTCGGCCGGCGCCGAGGTGGTGATCGAGGAATTCCTCACCGGCGAGGAAGCGAGCTTCTTCGCCCTGACCGACGGGAAGACGGTGGTCCCCTTCGGATCGGCGCAGGACCATAAACGGGTCGGCGACGGCGATGTCGGCCCCAATACTGGCGGGATGGGCGCCTACAGCCCAGCGCCGGTGCTGACCCCCGAGCTCGAAGCCCGCGCGATGAAGGAGATTATCGAGCCGACCGTGCGGGCGATGGCGGCGGCGGGAATGCCCTATTCGGGGGTGCTCTATGCCGGGCTGATGCTCACCGCCGACGGCCCCAAGCTGATCGAATATAATGCCCGCTTCGGCGATCCCGAATGCCAGGTGCTGATGCTCCGGCTCGAAGAGGATCTGATCACCCTGTTTCTTCACGTTGCCGAGGGACGGCTGGCCGAGTTGCCGCCACCCAGCTTCTCGCCCAACACCGCGCTCACCGTGGTGATGGCGGCGAAGGGCTATCCGGGCACCCCCGCCAAGGGCGGCAGGATCGGCAACATCACCGAAGCAGAGGAGAAGGGCGCCAAGGTCTTCCATGCGGGCACGGCGCGATCGCAGGGCGGGGACCTCATCGCCAATGGTGGCCGCGTCCTCAACGTGACCGCGATCGGCGCGGACATTGGCGAAGCGCGCGATACCGCTTATGCGGCGGTCGACGCACTTGATTTCCCGAACGGCTTTTGCCGGCGGGACATTGGCTGGCGCGAACTGGCGCGGCAGCGGAACGGATAATCCGCAGCGGCTTTATGTTAAGTGTAAGAGTGAAGGTCGAGAAGGACGAGCAATGTCGAACGCTACCCTGATCATCGCCGCGATCATTGCCATCCTTGCCATCATCGGCCTGTTCCTGCTCCTTCGCAAACCGACCCAGCGGATCTCATTGTCGGACAGCCCTCCGCTGGCGGCAGCGCCGCGGCCGGCGCCCGCGGTTGCCGAACAACAGGGTCTCGCCGATAGCGCGGTGGCGGCGGTGCTCGATGTCTCGACGCCGGTGCTGGGGATCGATGCCCATCCCGATATGCCGTCCGACGAACTCACCCGGATCAAGGGGCTCGGGCCCAAGGCTCAGGCCGTGCTCAACGGGATCGGGATTCACCGCTATGCCCAGCTCGCCGATCTCGATCCGGCCCAGGCGGCCGAGGTCGATGCCCGGCTCGGCGCCTTCAGGGGCCGCATCTTCCGTGACCGCTGGATCGATCAGGCGCGCTATCTTGAACAGGATGATGTGGCGGGTTTCGAGAAGGAATTCGGCAAGCTGGGGTGAGCCATGTCGCTCACCCCATGCCCTGCAGCTTCGCGAATTTCCCCACCGCCGCGGCCGGCCCGTCCGGATCGTTCCAGACCGCTCCCGAAACGGCGAGAAAATCGGCGCCGGCGGCGATCAGCGGCGCGGCATTGTCCGGCGTGATTCCGCCGATCGCGACGCAGGGCAGTTCGAACAGGGTCGACCACCAGCCGAGGAGCGAGAGCTCGGCCTGGTGCTTCGTCTCCTTGGTCTCGGTCGGATAGAAAGCGCCGAACGCGACATAGTCGGCGCCAGCTTCCCCCGCCTCCATGGCGAGGTGACGGCTGTCATGGCAGGTGACGCCGATCTGCGCCTGCGGACCCAGCACCTGCCTGGCCTCGCGCGGATCGCCGTCATCCTGGCCGAGATGGACGCCGTCGGCATCCAGGCGCTTGGCGAGGCCGATCGAATCATTGACGATGAACGCCACTTCGCGAGAGGCGCAGACCGCCTGAAGCGGCCGCGCCAATTCGGTAATGCGGTGTTCGTCGATCCCCTTGAGGCGGAGCTGGAAGGCTGCCACCGGCCCGGCATCAAGCGCGGCAGCGAGCGTCTCGGCGAAGCCCGCCTCGATGGAGGGTGGCGAGATCAGATACAGCTTGCACGGCGGACGTCTGTCGTCGCGCTCGAAACGGTTGGCGAATTCCGGGTCGAGCGCGAGATCGTCGTCGAGGTCGTCGTTCATGCCGGTCACCTACTCTAAAATCCTCCCTAAGCTTAGCATGGGGAGGGGGAGCATCCACAGGATGATGGAGGGGTAGCCCCACCCCTCCATGTCGACCGACTTCGCGAATGTCGACGACCCCTCCACCAATCTGCGAGTGGTCCCCCTCCCCATCGCATCGCGATAGGAAGGATTACAGGAGTCACGCCGTCTTCTTGGTCGATGCAGTGTAGATCTCGTCGATCGCTCCGCCCAGCGATGCATTGAACTCGGCATCGGTCATCTGGTGCCGCAAATCCTCGAGCAGGGCGCGGCTGAAGCTTGCGATGATGCCCTTGTTTTTTGCAAGCTCGATGCAGGCTTCGGGACGCGCGAAGCCGCCCGACAGTGCAACGACGCGCAGCACCCGCGGATGCGCCACCAGGGGGTCGAACAGGCCAGCCTTGGCCGGCAGCGACAGCTTGAGCATCACCTTGTCGTCACCCGTCACTGCATCGAGCGCCTTCAGCGTCTCCTCGAGCAATATCTGATCGGCGGCGGCCCGCTCGGGGCTCTTGATGTTCACCTCGGGTTCGATGATCGGCATCAGCCCGGCGGCGAGCACCTGCCGGCCGACCTCGAACTGCTGCTTGACCACTGCGGCGATGCCGGCGCGGTTGGCGAGGTTGATCACGGAACGCTCCTTGGTGCCGAACACGCCGAGCGCCCTGGCGCGGGCGAGCAGCGTGTCGAGGCCCGGATTCGGCTTCATCAGCTGGACGCCGTCCTTCTCGTCTTCGAGACCCTTGTCGATCTTGATGAAGGGGACGACGCCGCGGTCCCTGAGCGCCTGTGGCGTCGGCTTGCCGTCGACTTGTCCGTCCATCGTCCGTTCGAACAGGATTGCGCCGATCACCTTGTCACCGGTGAAGGCCGGCGAGGTGATGATGCGGCTGCGCATGCTGTGGATAAGGCCGAACATCTCCTCCTCGGTGGACCAGGCACCTTCCTCGACGCCATAGCCCTTCAAGGCCTTGGGGGTTGACCCGCCGCTCTGATCGAGCGCGGCGATGAAGCCGTTCCCGGAGGCGATCTTGCTGGTCATGTCCTGGTCGAGCATTGGTCCTTTTCTCCTTCTGCTTTGCTCTGCGACTGCGCGCGGTTCGTCGTTCGGCTCGCGGGGTTCGTCAAGGGACGATCCGCGTGGCTATGAGATTTATCGCCACGGTTATGCGTTCGCCGTCGCCCAGATAGGTTCTGACGCCATGGCGCAACCAGCCCGGAAACATCAACACCATGCCGGTTGCCGGCCGGAGAAAAATCTCATGCCGCGGGACGGGGAAGTCGGGACGCGCCCGGAATCTCAGATCGGGCTCTTCCATGATCACCATCGGCATCCGCGGATCCTCGAACTCGATCTCCCCGCCCAGCTGGGGGTCTGTCGATCCGCCATAACCGTCGTCGACATAATAGACGGCCGACCAGAAGGCGGCCGGATGGATGTGAAACTGGTTGGACGATCCGCGCTGGTGAATGTTCGCCCAGCCATGACTGTTCCAGCGATAGCGCGGCGTTTGTGGCTCACGGATATCGACGCTGTGGGCGTTCGCAAGGGCCAATAGATGCTCGGCCAGGGTCTTGATGCCTTCGCTGCCCCATTCGAATATGGTCACATCGCTGTGCCAGCCCTGTCGGTTTGATCGGGTGATGCCGGTTGGATCCTGGTCGCGCCGGGCCCGGATCAATGGCCCCAACTCCGCGTTCACCGCCGCGAAACCGGGCAGCGTGTCGATCACAAACGGTGTCTCGAACATCGATGCAACGGCCATCTCGCTCATTGCACATACCTCGCCGCCAGGTTGATGCCGATTGCGATTCGCGGCGCGGGTCCGTGGAACGGCAACAGGCCGTGCGCCAGCCAGGACGGGAAGATGAGGAGCTGGCCGGTCGCGGGGCGCAGGCGGACTTCATGCTGGTCGACGCCGCCATCGGGCCGACGGCTGCGCAGGTCGGGGGTTCGCATCCGGACGATCGGATAGCGCGGGTCGATAAACACCAGTTCCCCGCCGAGCGCCGGGTTGTCCGAGCCGCCAAAGCCGTCATCAACGATATACAGTGCGGTGAGATAGGCACCTGGATGGCTGTGGACCTGGATCGACCCCAGCCGCTCGGTCACGTCGGTCCACATCTCGATCGACCAGTGGAAGCGCACCGCCGTGCCCTGCTGAACAAGGTCGTGAACGGCGGCATCTGCGCGGCGGACGACATGGTCGCACAGCGCCTGCACCGCCGGGCCGCCCCAGTCGATCATGTCATTGTCCGAACGCCAGCCGAGCCGCGTCGCGGGGGAGATGGGCACGGCAGCGCGGCGGCCGAGGATGGTCTCGCGCAGCGCCGGGAGGTGGGTCTGCGACTCCGGCCAGGTGCCGGACAGGACATGCGTGGGGAACAGCTGGATGAGCCGTGCCTGCGGCGCCTGTCCTGGCGCGGTTGGCGCTGCCTCCTGGGTCACGCCACCGGTGCCCAGGGCGGGCCCTTGAGCTCGAGGGCGTTGTCTTCGGGATCGCTGAGATAAATGGATGGGCCGTCGCCATCAGCGCCGTAACGCGAAACGATCTTGCCCTCGATGCCATGCGCGGCGAGGTGGGCCAGAACCGCATCGCCGTTCCATGGCAGGACGCGGAAGCAGATATGGTCGACATTGCGTCCTTCGCGGCCCGGTGCCGCCCCGCCCTGGCGGCCGAGTTCGCCGTCCACCGGAACGAGATCGATCAGACTCGATCCGACGCGCAGCTGATAGAGCCCGATCTTCTCCTGCTTCTTTTCCCAGCGTGCACCGAGGACATCGATGTAGAAGGCGGCGACGCGATCAAGATCGCGGATTCGCAGCACGACATGGTCGATGTCCCGGATGTTGATCACGGGGGCGTCAGACCTCCAGAGCTTTGACGCCGGGCAGCTCGCGGCCTTCCATCCATTCGAGAAAGGCGCCGCCGGCGGTCGAAACGAAGGTGAAGTCGCCGGCGACGCCGGCATGGTTCAGCGCCGCGACGGTATCGCCGCCACCCGCCACCGAGACGAGCGAGCCTCCCTTGGTCAGCGCTGCGGCGGTCCGGGCCAGCGCGACCGTGGCGGTGTCGAACGGGGGGATCTCGAACGCGCCAAGCGGGCCGTTCCAGACCAGTGTCTTGCAGGTCTTGAGCGCATCTCCGAGCGCCTCGACCGCGGCCGGACCGACATCGAGAATCATCTCGTCGTCGGCGACCTCATGAACATTGACAGTGCGGGTCGGAGGATTGGCCCTGAATTCCTTCGCCACCACGACGTCATAAGGCAGGTGGACGATGCAGCCCGCGACTTCCGCCGCGTCGAGAATCTCGAGCACGGTGTCCCTGAGATCATGCTCGCACAGCGACTTGCCGACATCGACGTCGCGCGCGGCAAGAAAGGTGTTGGCCATGCCGCCGCCGATGATCAGATGGTCGACCCGTGCGACGAGATGCTTGAGTACGTCGAGCTTGGTCGAGACCTTGGCGCCGCCGACCACTGCAGCGACGGGATGTTCGGGATTCCCCAGAGCCTTTTCGAGTGCTTCGAGCTCGGCCTGCATCGAGCGGCCGGCAAATGCGGGCAAAAGATGCGCGAGCCCCTCGGTCGAGACATGTGCGCGGTGCGCGGCCGAGAAGGCGTCATTGACGTAGAGCTCGCCGAGCTTCGCCATCGCTTTGGCCAGTTCGGGGTCGTTCTTCTCCTCGCCCTTGTGGAAGCGGGTGTTTTCGAGCAGCGCGATGTCGCCGGGTTCAAGCTGAGCAACGGCTTCCTCGGCCTGCTCGCCGCAGCAGTCGCCGACAAAGCGAACCTCGCGGCCGAGAACATCACCGAAGGCATTCGTAACGAGTGCCAGGCTCATGTCTGGATTGGGCTCGCCCTTGGGCCGGCCGAAATGGGCGAGCACCAGCACGATCGCGCCCTTGTCGGCGAGTTCGACGACGGTTGGCGCGGCAGCCCGCAGGCGGGTGTCGTCGGTGACCCGACCTTCTTCCATCGGCACGTTGAGATCCTCGCGGACGAGCACACGCTTGCCCTTCACGTCACCAATGTCATCGAGCGTCCTGAAACCCATTATTCCTCTATCCTCACTTCATCGCCGATCGCGATCGTCCCGCCTTCGATCACCGTGCAGGTGCGGCCGCCACGCCATTCGGGGCGGAGCGCCAGTTGCAATCCGTCGGAAACGGCGTCCATGCGGTGACATGGATCGCATTCGCCGGTAATTTCGAGCAGCGCGGTGCCGATCCAAACTCGTCGGCCTTCCTCGCGCGGCAACATAATCCCTTCAACCAGCAGATTGGCGCGGCGTTCCTGCCATGCGACCGGCTTGCCATGCTCGGCCAGCGCGGCCGACCAGTCCTCAGCCATCAGGATCGTCACCTGCCGCTTGTTACGCCCCGGCTTGAGCGCGCCGCGATAGTCTCCGGCGACGCCGGTATCGCGGCCGACCCGGGCATGGTCGATCACCTCCATCGTCGCACGGGGACGATCCTTGCGGGCAATGCCGATCAGCCGGCCGGGCATGGCCTTCAACTCCTCTTCGTCACCCCAGCGCAGGCCGGGGTCTCAGGAGGCGAGCACAGTCCCTCATCTCCCGAAATGCCAGTCTTCGCCGGCATGACGAGAAAGCGGCTAGCCATGGTTCAGAGCAGCTTCCCCATCGCGCCGGCCGTGTCGACCATGCGGTTAGAGAAGCCCCATTCATTATCGTACCAGCTCAGCACGCGGACGAGCTTGCCGTCGATCACTGCGGTCTCGAGGCTGTCGATTGTCGACGAATGCGCGTCATGGTTGAAGTCGATCGAGACCAAAGGCTCGTCGGTATAGGCGAGCACGCCCTTGAGCGGGCCTTCCGCCGCTGCCTTGAGCAGTGCGTTTACCTCTTCCTTGGTCGTGTCGCGCTTCGGCGTGAAGGTCAGGTCGACGACCGAGACGTTCGGCGTTGGCACGCGGATCGCCGAGCCGTCGAGCTTGCCCTTGAGCTCGGGCAACACCTCGCCGACCGCGCGGGCAGCGCCCGTGGTGGTCGGGATCATCGACATCGCGGCGGCGCGGGCGCGGCGCGGATCCTCGTGGATCTGGTCGAGAATCTTCTGGTCGTTTGTATAGGCGTGGATCGTCGTCATCAGGCCACGCTCGATCCCGATCGCATCGTTGAGCACCTTGGCGAACGGCGCGAGACAGTTGGTAGTGCACGACGCGTTCGAGACGATGATGTGATCGGCAGTCAGCTTCTCGTGATTGACGCCAAACACGACGGTCAGATCGACCTCCTTGCCCGGTGCCGAGATCAACACGCGCTTGGCGCCGGCATCGATATGCGCCTGGCCGCCCTTGCGATTGGTGAAGAAACCGGTGCACTCAAGCGCGATGTCGATGCCCTGGGCGGCGTGCGGCAACTTGGCCGGATCGCGCTCGGCGGTGACGTGGATGCGCTTGCCGTTGATGATCAGATCGTTGCCGTCCACTTCGACCGACCCGGGGAAAGTGCCATGGACGCTGTCGCGCTTGAACAGGCGGGCATTCGCCTTGGCATCGGCAAGATCGTTGATCGAAACCAGTTCGAGGTCGTGATCCGTCCGTTCAAGGATGGCGCGCGCCACATTGCGGCCGATACGTCCGAACCCATTGATCGCAACCTTCACAGCCATGCGAATAACTCCTTCTTAATTGCCGAGCGCCCCGAGAATTTGCGGGGCGAGCTTGTCGGCCGTCAGGCCGAAATGATCATATAGTGCCTTGACCGGTGCCGAGGCGCCGAAGCTGTCGACGCCGAAGCGCAGTCCCTTGCGACCGACATAACGTTCCCAGCCGATCGTGGTGCCAGCCTCGATCGAGACGAGCAGCACGCCGTCGGGCAGGATCGCGTCGCGATAGGCTTCAGGCTGCGCGTCGAACCGCTCCCAGCTTGGCATCGAGACGACGTCGGCGCCATGGCCGGCTTCCTCGAGCTTCTTCGCCGTGGCCAACGCGATTTCGACCTCGGAACCACTGGCGATCAGCACCACCTGGCGGGGGCCTTCGGCCGCCTTGAGTCGATAAGCTCCCTTCGCAGACAAATTTTCAGAGACGTCGGTGCGCAGTTGAGGCAGCCCTTCGCGCGACAGCGCGAGCAGCGAGGGGCCATCGGCTTTCTCGAGGGCGAGCGCCCAGCATTCGGCGGTCTCGACGACGTCGCAGGGGCGATAGGTGTCGAGGTTCGGCATCACCCTGAGGCTCATCATATGCTCGATCGGCTGATGGGTCGGGCCGTCCTCGCCGAGCCCGATCGAATCATGCGTCATCACATAGATGACGCGCGCCTGCTGGAGCGCCGAGAGCCGGATCGCTGCGCGGCAATAGTCCGAAAAGACCAGGAAAGTGCCGCCATAAGGAATGACGCCGCCATGCAGTGCCATGCCGTTCATGGCGCAAGCCATGCCAAATTCGCGGATACCGTAATAGATATAGCGCCCGGCATAGTCGCTGGCGGTCAGCGGTGCCTGGTTCTTGGTCTTGGTGTTGTTCGATCCGGTCAGGTCGGCCGAGCCGCCGATCGTTTCCGGCAGCTGGTCGTTGATCGGGCCAAGCACCATTTCGGACGCCTTGCGGGTCGCGACCTTCTGCGGATTGGCGGCGAGATCAGCGAGATAGGCGTCGAGGGAGAAGCTGGCGGGAAGCTTGCCCGCCATGCGGCGCTCGAACTCGGCGCGCTCGTTCGAGGCGATGAGGCGTGCGTCCCAGGCGCTGCGGACCGAAGCCCCGCGCGCACCGGCCTTGAGCCAGGCGGCCTTGATGTCCTCGGGCACGACGAACGGTTCGGCCGTCCAGCCGAGCTGGGCGCGCGCGGCGGCAACCTCGTCGGTACCAAGCGCCGCGCCATGCGTCGCCGAGGTGCCCTGCTTGTTGGGGGCCCCATAGCCGATGATCGTGGTGCACTGGACGATCGACGGGCGCGGATCATCCTTGGCTGCTTCAAGCGCCCTGTTGATGCTGTCGGGATCATGCCCGTCACACGAGACGCTATGCCAGCCTGTCGCTGCATAGCGGGCGAGCACATCTTCCGATGAGGATAATGAGACCGCGCCGTCAATCGTGATTCGATTGTCGTCCCACAGAACGATCAGCTTGCCGAGCTGGAGATGGCCGGCGAGGCCGATCGCCTCATGGTTGATGCCTTCCATCAGGCAGCCGTCGCCGGCGATCACCCACGTGCGGTGATCGACGAGCGCGTCGCCGAACACGGCGTTGAGGTGGCGTTCGGCGATCGCCATTCCGACTGCGGTGGCGAGGCCTGACCCGAGCGGACCGGTTGTTGCTTCGACGCCGGCCAGCTCGAAATTTTCCGGATGTCCGGCGCACGGGCTGTGTAGCTGACGAAAATGGGCGATATCCTCGATCGTCGGACGCGCATAGCCAGTCAGATGCAGCAGCGAATAGACCAGCATCGAGCCATGGCCGGCGGACAGCACGAAGCGGTCGCGATCGGCCCATTTGGGCTGTGACGGATCATATTTGAGATGCCGGGTGAACAATTCGGTGGCGACATCGGCCATGCCCATCGGCATGCCCGGATGGCCCGAATTAGCGGCCTGCACCGCATCCATCGACAGCGCGCGAATCGCGTTGGCGAGCTGCTTCGATGCAATCGTCATGGAACAACCTCTGCAGACCGGCGGGATCGACCGAACAGCCGAAACCGCTGCTCGCGCGGACCCTTTGTCGTGCCAGAACGGTATCGTCAACAGTGGTAGAGGTTCATGCTTCGCTTGCGAGGCGGCGCGAGGCTGCTATTCCTTCGAATCGATGACAGATCGACGCCTCATACTGGCCCTCGGCCGCCTTGAACGCGCCATTGCGCGGGTGGAGGCGGGCGTCCACGCCGCCGACCAGCCAAGCTTCGGCCACGACGAGAGCGAGGCGCTGTTCCGTCTTGCTGAACGGCATCGGACACTGCGCGAGGCGACCGAGTCGGCGATCGAGCGGATCGATCGCCTGCTGGGGAGCAACTAATGGCCGATGTCGAGGTCGCGGTCTCGGGCCGCCGCTACAAGCTGAGCTGCCGCGACGGCGAGGAAGATCATCTTCGCGCGCTGGTTCGCATCGTCGATACGAAGGCCGAGCAAATCACGTCACAGCTCGGTGAAATGACCGAGGCGCGCACTTTGTTGCTGTCCGCCTTGCTGATCGCAGACGAGCTCAACGATCTTCGCGGTGCGGCCTCTGTAGCGCGCAACGAGACGCCGGCTGAGGCGGGCCACGATCCCGCTTATGCGGTCGCGATCGAACGAATCGCCGACCGGGTCGAACGGCTGGCGGTCCAGCTCGAGCGTGCGGGATAAGATTCGCCTCCCTGGGCAGGGAACCACACTTGAGCAGCGCGCCCGGACCCCCTACATATGTTTTCGGCGGGTACTGCCCGGCACGAGCTGAGCGAACATCCCTGAGGCGATTCACATTCCTAGGGGGCTGTCTCTGTCCGGATCCTGGTCCGGTGCATATGGTCCCCACCTGATGCTACTGGCGTCAGAGGATATTCCAGCAACGACCATGGCGGTCCCGCCACCCGATCCATGCCGCATACATCCGTGAATCCTGATCCCGCCAAGGCGGCGCTGAGAACCGAACTCCGCGCGGCGCGCGATGGATTCGTCAGCGATCTGGCGCCTGGCGAGCGCGTCCGGCTTGAGGAACAGGCCGCGCGCCATCTGGCACCGCTGATCGAGGGTGCGGGCTGTATCGCTTTCTATCAGGCACTCGGCAGCGAGCTCGATTGTTCGGTCGCGATCGTTGCCGCCGCGAGGCTGGGAATGGTGGTCGCCCTGCCCCATGTCGACGACTCGGGGACGGTGATGCGCTTTCTCCGCTGGGTTCCCGGCGACCGGCTGGAGCGGGGCTGGCGCCGCCTGTTCCAGCCCCGCTCCGAGTCGCAAGAAATCACCCCCGACACCATCGTTGCGCCTCTGCTCGGCTTCGACTCGTGCGGCTGGCGAATCGGTCAGGGCGCCGGCTTTTACGATCGTGCTTTCGCAGCGTGTCCCGGCGCAAAAAAAATTGGTCTGGGCTGGTCAGTGCAGCAGCGGCCAGCCATAGCCCATGACGCCCGTGATGTGCCGCTCGACATGATCGTCACAGAGGCGGGTGTGATCAGGAGGAATGGAACGATATGAGCCATCCCAGCTGGCGCAAGCCTGCCGGCATCCTCATGATATTGCTCATTATTTTTGTGTGGGCGGTGCTCGTGGCGAGCGCCTCGCCATGGATCGGCGCTCTCCCCGCCTTGATCCAGGGGGTGATTTATCTCGTCGCGGGAATCGCCTGGATCCTTCCGCTCAAGCCGTTGCTTGCGTGGATGGAGACGGGAAATTGGCGTCGCTGACCCGTAAAAATACGTGGTCGCATTAACCGGATGATATCGATTCTGCCTCTATCCCCCTCTTCGAGATCAGGGGTGTGGCCGTGCGCGAAGAAAGAATAGCCGAAAAGTCAGCTGAGCGGGATGAGTGGCGCCGCTTGTACGACATGATCGGCAAGCTTCTTTTCGATCATGGGCTCGAACCTTCACCATCCAATTTCGACCTGTGCCACCGTTATCTGTCGGGGCGCGACGGCGAGCTCAATGCGACGATCGACCGCGCTATCGCCAAGGATGGCGGACTGAGCGAGGCGGTCGCTTCGGCGATCTCGGCCAAGCTCGATTCGGGCCTGTCGACCGACGAGCTGTCGCGCATTGCCGACGACGCGCAGAACTACCTCGACCAGATGAGCGCAATCCTTTCCAAGTCGGGGGATGACGCGCGCGATTATGGTCAGGCGCTGGAAACCGAGGCGGCGGGACTCACCAGGAGCAGTTCGCCGGTGGTCTCGGTCGAAACTCTGGTCTCGCTGACCCGCTCGATGATCGAGAAGGCGCAGGCGGCCGAGGAGGATCTGCGCCGCACCGAGGTGCAGATGAGCGCAATGCGCAAGGATCTCGCCTCGGCGCAGCAGAAGGCGAACAGCGACCCGCTGACCGGCCTGCCCAACCGCCGCGCGCTTGATCAGCATTTGCGCGGCGCGTTCGAAAACGCCCGTCGGGCTAACACGCCGCTCGCACTGGCGATTTGCGACATCGACCATTTCAAGCAGTTCAACGACACCCATGGCCATCAGATCGGCGATGAGGTGATCAAGTTTGTTGGCTCCTCGCTGGGCCGTCCTGCCAACAATGACATTTTCGCCGCGCGCTATGGCGGCGAGGAATTCGTCCTGGTGTTTGAGCGGGCCGCGGCGGCTGATGCGCTGCCGGTTCTCGACAAAATCCGTGCGACGATCGCGGCGCGCGAGCTCAAGGTTACCCACACCGGCCAGTCGCTGGGGCGGCTGAGCTTCTCGGGCGGCATCGCCCATCTTAATCTCCACGATTCGCCGGGTTCGATCCTCAAGCGCGCCGACGCCGCGCTCTACCAGGCAAAGCAGGGTGGCCGAAACCGGATCAACACGGCGGAATAGGCTTGCCCCATTGCAGAGCCATTTCCGCGAAGGCTGGCCCCGCCGCGTGATTGGCGCTTCGGCTCCTCTTCCTCTATGGGGCGGAACGACTGCAACAGCGCAAGAGCCCTGAATGCCCGGTGCCAGCCCATTTCGCTCGATCCACACGCATGGATTTGTTCGCGTCGGCGCGGGGACGCCGATCGCCAGCGTTGGCGACGTTGCAGCCAATGCGGCCGGCATCATCGACCTTGGCCGTAAGGCCGATGCGGAGGGCATCGACCTGCTCGTGCTGCCCGAACTGGCACTCTCCTCCTATGCGCTAGACGATCTCCACCTCCAGGATGCTCAGCTCGACCGGGTCGAAGCCGGGCTGGCCGAAATCGTCGCGGCGAGCGTGGGGCTCAGGCCGGTGCTTCTGGTCGGCGCCCCGATCCGCCGCAACGGACGGTTGTACAACACAGCGGTGGTCGTTTCGCGCGGCCGGATCCTCGGCGTCGTGCCCAAGAGCTTTCTGCCCAATTATCGCGAATATTATGAGAAGCGCTGGTTCGCGCCTGGCCATGGTCTTGCCGGTCTCGACATGCATCTGTGCGGGCAAAGCGTTCCGTTCGGGCCAGACCTGCTCTTTGCGGCGGACGACCTTGCCGACTTCATCTTCCATGTCGAAATCTGCGAGGATTATTGGGCGCCGCTGCCGCCTTCGACCACGGGGGCGATGGCCGGCGCGCTGATCCTCTGCAACCTGTCGGCGTCGAATATCATCATCGGCAAGGCTCGCGAACGTGCGTTGCTCGCCGCCGCGCAATCGATGCGCGCGATTGCGGCCTATTGCTATTCGGCAAGCGGCCCGGGTGAAAGCACCACCGACCTCGCCTGGGACGGCCAGGCGATGATCCACGAAATGGGTACGGTGCTCGCAGAATCGGGCCGATTCGGTACCGAGCCCGAGCTCATCGCTGCCGATGTCGATGTCGCGCGGATCCGGCTCGAGCGGATGCGCATGGGCACTTTCAACGATTGCGCTGCGGCCAATGGCCATCCCGAGACGCGCTTCCGCGCCATCGGGTTCGTGCATCGGCCGGGGTTCGACGATATTGGCCTCAGGCGGACGGTCGCCCGTTTCCCGTTCGTGCCCGCCGACCCGCGCGAGCTGGACGCCGATTGCTACGAAGCCTTCAACATCCAGGTCGAGGGTCTCGCGAAGCGGTTCAAGGCGACCCATAGCAGGGCGATGGTGATCGGCGTGTCGGGAGGCTTGGATTCAACCCATGCGCTCATCGTCGCCGCCAAGGTCTGCGACCAGCTCGGCCTGCCGCGCACCACGATCCGCGGCTACACAATGCCCGGCTTCGCCACCGGCGATGGTACCAGGGCGAATGCCTGGGCGCTGATGCGCGCGCTGGGCATCACTGCGGAAGAGATCGACATCCGGCCGGCGGCGACCCAGATGCTCGGCGACATCGGCCACCCCTTCGCCAGCGGCGAACCTGTCTACGACATCGCCTTCGAAAATGTGCAGGCGGGCCTGCGGACCGACTATCTGTTCCGCCTCGCCAATCAGCATGGCGGCTTCGTGATCGGCACCGGCGACCTGAGCGAACTCGGCCTGGGTTGGTGCACCTATGGCGTCGGCGACCAGATGAGCCATTATGGCGTCAACGCCGGCGTGCCTAAGACGCTCATTCAATATCTGATCCGATGGTGCGTAGGGACCAGTCAGTTCGACGCCGCCACCGACGCCATATTGATCTCGATCCTGGGCACCGAAATTTCGCCCGAGTTGATTCCTGCCGATGCGAGCGGGGCGATCCAGAGCACCGAATCTAAGGTTGGCCCCTATGAGCTGAACGACTTCTTCCTCCATCATGTCGTGCGGCTGGGCCTCAAACCTTCGAAAATCGCCTTCTTCGCCTGGCATGCCTGGAAGGACGCCGAGGCAGGGCTTTGGCCGGCCGGTTTGCCCGCCGATCAGCGCAACAGCTATGATCTCGCGACGATCCGAAGCTGGCTCGAGAAATTCCTGTTTCGCTTCTTCACGATCAGCCAGTTCAAGCGCACGGCGATTCCGAACGGACCCAAAGTGTCGGGTGGAGGTGCACTTTCGCCACGCGGCGATTGGCGCGCGCCTTCTGACGGCACTGCGCAGGTCTGGCTCGACGAGCTCGCGGCAGCGCTCGATGGAGAGGTGGGCTGAGCCGGCCGGCGAAGCGACGAGGCGAAGCGAGCGCCTTTGAGCGCGTCCGCCCGGCCGAATTGCATGCGCTGCTGCGCGATGACATTCGCCGAATGCCACCCTTTCTGCGGGTGGCGGCGGGCGTCGCCTTTTCGGTCGCTACCACATTGACGTTGATGTGGGTCGTCTCCCGTTTTCCCGACATGCAGATTCCAAACCCATATTGGTATTTCGGCGCCGCCTGTCCGGCGGTGATATCGGCACCGGTATGCTATTTGCTGGTACGGCAAAGTGAACAAAATCTGCGTTTGAGCCGGGAGTTACGCGAGGCCTTCCAGGCCTTGCAACGCTTCGCCGATCTGGATCAGATGACCGGCCTCATCAACCGTGCGACGTTCTTCCAGCGTGCGGCAGATCTGCCCGGCCGCGGCAACGGTGCCTTCCTTCATATCGACATCGACAATTTCAAGTCGATCAACGACAAATTTGGTCACGATGTGGGTGACCGTGTGCTGCAGCGGGTTGCCGCGGCATTGGTCACAGGGATTGGTCCGACCGACCTGTGTGGCCGGATCGGCGGCGAGGAGTTCGCGATATATCTCGCCAGGACCGACGTCGAAGCGGCCGTTGCCGTGGCCGAAACACTGCGCGCCGGTGTCGAACAGCTCCGAATTCAGGTCGAGGGAACGCGAGCGGTGCAACCGACCGTCAGTATCGGCATCGCCTCGGAGCAGGGATCGGTCTCGGTCGAGGAGGGGCTCAGACGCGCCGATCAGGCCATGTATTCTGCGAAGCGCCGCGGCCGTAATCAGGTCCAGGTCGCCGCCTGAGTCGCGAGGCTCCAGAGCATTTTGTAGTCATGTGGACTCACCTGATGACTCGCAAAGGCTCAGTCAGCGCAGTTCGTCCACATAGCGATCCGTTCCCGGCAGGGTCGGAAGAAAGGGCGACGATAGCTCGACCTTGCCGAGCCCGCTCTCGGCGATGCGCGCGTCCTGTGGTGTAAACAGATCGGCCCAGATGCCGTCGGGTTCAGTTTCCAAAAATGTCATCAGGGTCAGGCGCCGATCGTACCAGTCGATCCCGGCCTTGGGTCGGACCGGCGGTGTTGCCGCAAAGATCAGGGTCATCGCGGCGGGTGAGCCGGCGAGGACCTGCGGCAGATGATCCTCGCGCAGCCATCGTTCGAGTGCAGGACGGGCTTCGGCGCTCGGCGCGTCAACCACCTGCAGGGCGAGGCCGGCATAGGGGTAGCTCAGCGCGTGGATATCGCGCGGGCCGCGCTCATCGCGATAGACCGCGCCCAGATAGTCTTGGTCGTTGGTGAAGATATGGGTGCGCGGAGGCTTCATCCGGCCTTCGGGCACGAGACGTTCGGTCACCAGCGGTCGTGCGAAGGCGAGGAAATCCTCATAACGCCCGTCGATGAGCCAGTAGGCAGCGAGATAGCAGCCGAGATCGACAGTGTCGGTCACCGCATTGCTCGCTGACGTGCGCATCTCACGCAGCCTGCGGGTCGCTACCCAGCGCTTGCCGGCGAACACCCATGGCAGTGCAAAGGCGCTGATGTAGGCATGATCGTCCTCATACCAGCGATTATAGTCCTGCTCCTGGCCCGGCGCGGGCTCGATCAGCGAGATGATCGCCTTGCCAAGTCTGGTCTCGATCGGTCCACTGCGGCCGAGCATGGCATAAGCTTCGCGGTGCGCGTCGGTCATTCGGACCCCCATCTCACTATGGTCTTGTTCACCGGGGCGGTGCGCCTGTCGATGATCTCAGCGGTCAATCTCCTCGGTAGCCGAAGCTCTATCGCGCTTCCTTGCGTCGGACGAGCGCGGCGATGCAGGAAGCGCGGTCGATATCCTCGCCGGTCGGCAGCCGGGCATCGACATGGGCGACGAGCGGTTCGCGGCCCGGCCCCGGCGGGTAGAGATAGGCATCGAGGACGCAGACGCTGGTCGCATATTGCAGCTTGCGGGCCGGCTCCTCGCGAACGTCCTGATTGGGCGCGCCGAACAGGCTGATCAGCGCTCGCGCGTCCTGTCCGAGCACCCGGTCGAGCCCGGCCTCGATGCGGACCGGTGGCGGCGGTACGGAAACGAGCGGGCTTTGTTCGGTGGTCGGTCCGCACCCGGCGAGCAGGACGAGGAGGGTCAGCGAGAGCGAGCGGTCTGGAGTCATTGCTGTCGAACAGCACCTGTGTCCGCCAAGTGCAAGCCTCGGATGTACGAACCGCGACGGATTACAGCCCGAACAGGTCGATTGCCGTGCCGCCCAGGATGCGGGCGGCCTGGTCCTGCGAGACGGCGTCACGGACGAGCTGCATGCTGTCCTGCGAATAGCCGAACGTCCCTTCATTATGGGGATAGTCGACGCTCCACAGCACACGATCGGCGCCGACAATGTCGAGCAGCCGCAAGCCCGGAATGTCGGTCATGAAGCTGGTCCAGCAGTTGCGGTGCCAATAGTCGACCGGCCGCAGATCGGGCCGGCTGTCGAACATTGTGGCATGGGCATTGCAGATCATCTCGGCGTCCTGGATCGCATTTGCCGCCCAGGCGATACCGGCCTCGCAGAAGACGATCTTCAGGCCGGGATGCTTGTCGAGGATGCGGCCGAACACATAACGGCCGAAATGGAGCCGGAAGAGATCGGGGCTCAGATCGTGCATCAGCCGGCAGCCGATCCCGTTGATTCCTTCCTGCATGAAGGTCTCACCAATATGGTGACAGATGACAATTCCCGTTTCCTCGATCGCCGAGAACACCGGGTCATAATCGGGGCTGTTATAGACCACAGGCTCGCCGTTCGGCTGCTTGCCGGGCATGTTCGGGAGCAGGATCGACTTGAACCCCATCGCGGCGATGCTGCGGATTGAAGCCGGCGCCTTGGCCGGGTCCCAGAAATTGGGGATGGCGACCGGGAAGACGCGGCCGTTTGAGGCGCGCTGCACTTCGATCATATAGGTGTTGTAGGTGGCGTAGATCAGCTCGCGCACCTCGACGTCGGGATGGCGGAAGTAGAGCTGGAGGATCTGCGGGAAGGCGATCTCCTGTGTGATGCCCTCGGCGTCGAGATCGGCCAGCCGTGCCGGGAGGCTTCGGGCGCCCGGATGCGCCTCGATCCCGTGCAGTTCGGCATTGGCGGTCGGAGGAAAGACGGACTGAAACAGTTCGCCGATCTGGTAGACGCCCGATTGTTCGTCGAGCCAGATGCGCGGAGCGCGGTCCTTCAGTCGCGCCGGAAAGGCCTCGTGGAAGATATCGTCGATCAGCGGATAATGATTATCGGCCGAGACGATGGTCTCGCGCGCCGGCACCGCAGGCTTTTGCGCGGTTCGGTTGACCACCAGACCCTGGCCATGGCCGACCGACAATTTCTCGCGCAAGGCCGTATCGATCATTGTGGCTGGCTCCTTTCAGGTCGTGGCGGACTTATTTCGCAATCAGGCGCCGGGCACAAACAGCTTCGTCTTCGAAAATCGGTCCGATCCGGCATGATGGGTCAGAGACAATATCACCTATGGCCGGCCGGAATTTGCGTGAGGGTACGCGCGAGCATCGCATCATGAAGCGCGGCCATGTCGATCGGCATGCCGTCCAGCGAGCCTGTCAGCTGCAGCTTCCCTTGGGCGATGGCAAGCTGTGCGAGTTCGTCCATCTCAGGCCCGGAACGGACACCGAGCGTCGCATGCGCGGCATCATGGTCCATCACCACCACGGCATTGGCGATCTCGTCGTCGCCAACGCCGAGGCGGACACGCACCCGCCCGTTGACAATATCCATCCGATAGCCGGGCCGCTTGTCGGGCGTGCCGGGGTCGGGCGCATCGGTAAACCGCTCAATGTAGATATAGATGGCAACATCGCCGCACGGCATGGCGTCGAGGATGCGTTGCGCTTCCTCCTGCAGAGCCGCGGCCCAGTCTTCGCTGAGGAACCGGCTTTTGTCGGCCATGGCGATTTCCCCCCTTCGGACAATCAGGCCATTGCGACGCGTCTGCGTCAATAAGCGACCGCTATTGGACCAGCGGGAAGGCGCGCTGCTATCGCACATGATGATCGGAGACCAGAAATGAGTCAGGCAGCCACGGAAGAACGGCGAGCGCAGCTCGATCGCGAGGGTTGGTGCGTCGTCCCCGACGTGATCCGGCGTGACGAGGCCGCTGCGGCGCATCGACGCGTCTGGTCGGTGATCGAAGCGAACAGGCGCGACGGCATCACCACCGAACTCGCAGGGATCGATCCCAACAACCGGAATGTCCGGGCGCTCAACCTGATCGACGGCGATCCTCTGTTTCGCGACATGATCCAGAACGAGACGGCGCTCGAAATGGTCCGCGCGGTGATCGGGCCCGACTTCTGCATCTCGAACTTCACCGCCAATATTGCACTGCCGGGTTCGGGCTCGATGCCGCTCCATTCCGATCAAAGCTTTGTCGCACCCCAGCCCTGGGCGCAGCCCTGGTCGGTCAACATCATCTGGTGCCTCACCGACGTCCATGCCGCGAACGGCGCGACTTGCTTCATCCCCGGCAGTCACCACTGGCGCACCCGCGCCGATGTCCCCGCGGACGCGTTGAGCCGGCTGACGCCATTCGAGGCAAAGGCCGGATCGATCGTCGTGATGGAGGGACGCGTCTGGCACACCTCAGGCGCCAATGTGACCGCCGACGAGGAGCGCTGCCTGTTGTTCGGCTATTATTCGGTGTCGTTCCTGCGGGCCCAGGTCAACTGGAACGTGGCGCTGTCGGAGGAGGTGAAGGCTGGCATGTCGCAGCCGATGCGCGCCTGGCTGGGGCTCGACCTGATCCCCAATGTGCCAGCCGCCTTCCTGATCCAGGAGGGGGTGGAGGAATATGCGACGGCGACGGTGAAGGCCAGGGAGCCGGTTCAGTTCGTTCCCGAATCGAAGAGGTGATCCTGTGAAAGCGCTCCAGCTCTACTCCCACCCCTTCTCGTCTTACTGCCAGAAGGCGAAAGCCGCGCTCTACGAGAAGAGCGTGACCTTCGAGGAGAAGCTGCTCGACGGCAGCGAGCCGGTGGCGGGCGAGTTCGCGGCGCTCTGGCCCGTCGGGCGCTTTCCGATCCTGATCGACGACGGCAGGCTGATCTTCGAGGCGACCGGGATCATCGAATATGTCGAGGCGCGCTTTCCCGATGCGCCGCGGCTGATCCCCGCCGATCCGCTCGCCGCGGCGGAAGTCCGGATGTGGGATCGCTTCTTCGACAATTACATTGCCTATCCGCAGCAGCGCATGGTCTATGCGGCGATCGGCCGCGAGTCGCCGGACGACGGGTCGCGTTGGCGGGCCATGTTCGACACGGCCTATGCGCTGCTCGACGAGCGGATGAAGGATCGCGAGTGGGTGGCGGGCGATTTCGGCATGGCCGATTGTTCGGCGGCACCCCAGCTCCTTTATGCCGACTGGAGTTACGAGATCCCCGAGCGCTTCGAAGCACTCCGGGCCTACCGGGCCCGACTGCTCGCCCGGCCCAGCTATGCCCGCGCGCTCGACGAGGCCCGGCCCTTCCGTCATTATTTCCCGCTCGGCGCCCCTGAGGGCCGCGATTGAGCCGGTGACATTGTTCGGTTAGGGGCGAGCCATGGCCTCACCCCGCTACGATATCCTCGCGATCGGCAATGCGCTGGTCGACGTGCTTTGCCAGAAGGAGGATGATTTCGTCGCGGCCCAGGGGCTGCAGCGGGGGCTGATGCAGCCGATCGATCCCGACCGCGCGGC
>CANJRZ010000008.1 GCA_947476735.1 Sphingomonadaceae bacterium | reverse complement strand
GTCGATCCGACTCGCTGTCCGCCGCCGTGCGACCAGCTGGACTGGCAAGAAGCCAGTGGTCGAGGTCTCGATCATTCGGATATAGGACCGGGCGATGAAACTGACTTCGATCGTCGCTATCTATATATTGTTCTGGTGGGGCAGCCTGTTCCTGGTGCTGCCTTTCCGGTTGCGCTCGAGCGCGGAGCCCGAGGACCATGTACCCGGCCAGGCCGAAAGCGCGCCGCCGCGCTTCTCGGTCCGGCGCACCATAATGTGGACCACCATCGCGTCGGCGGCGCTGTTCGCGTTCTATTATGTCAACTATGTGAACGGCTGGGTCACGGCCGACTTTTTCGACCTGACGAGATTTCGGAAGTAAAAACCCTCCCTTCACCTGATGTGGGGAGGGGGACCGCCGCAGGCGGCGAAGGGGTTCGCCCCTATCGCTTTGCGATAGCGAGGATTTGAAGTTTAAGGTCGCGGCGCCTTCGCCGCCCTGGGCGCGAAAATGTCGCCGAAGAAATCCTTCGCATACCAGAGCGGAACTGTATCAGCGTCGGCCATCGCTCGCATGATCCGGTAATTGGCTTCAGAGAAGCGGGCGCCTTGCTGCCAGTCGATCGTCTGGTTCATATCGTCGTCGGGATGGTGATAGGCGCCCTTGGGCCCGAGAAACTTCTCCCAGGCCGCCTCGCCGCCATTGGCGAAGCCGGTCGCGAGGAAGACTGCGGGGACGCCCTGCTTGACGAACATATAATGGTCCGAACGAACGAAGATGCTCTCCTGTGGCATTGGGTCTGGCGAGAGCTTGACCCCCATTGGCGTCACGGCCTGCGAAACGATCGGTCCGAGCGTCGAATGATCGGCGCCGAAGGCGGTCACATCGGTGAACGGATAAAGCAGCAGCGGCATGTCGAGATCGACATTGCCGACGATCGCCCCGATCGGCACCGAAGGATGACGGGCATAATAGTCGGCGCCGAGCAGCCCTTTCTCCTCGCCGGTGGACGCAAGAAAGATGATCGAACGGCGCGGCCTGTCGGCAGCGGAGGCTGCCGCGCGGGCAACCTCGAGCATCGTCGCGACGCCGGCGGCATTATCGAGCGCGCCATTGTTGATCCGGTCCTTGCCGGGTGGGTCGCCGGGCCTGCTCGAATTGATGCCGATGTGGTCGAGATGGCCCGATAGCACGACATATTCGTTCTTCAGCATCGGATCGGAGCCCGGCAGGAGCGCAACGACATTGGGGCTGGTAACGCGCCTTGTGAGGCTCTCGCTCTGGATACGGATTCGGGTCTTGAGCGCGAAGCCCTTCGGTTTGCCTCCCGTCTTGTCCGCGAGCGCACGGATCGCCGCCAGGGTCTGCGGCGCTCCGGCAAATATGGCCTGGGCCACCGGTTCGTTCAGCGTGGCGGTAATGCGGATCTTGGGTGCCTCGTCAAAGGCCTTGCCGTCGGCGCCGACCCAGCTGAAATCGGGTTTGTCGGCCGAGCCGAGCATCCGCTCCCAGGGCCGCGTCTTCATCGACAATATTGTACCGATCGAGACCAGTCCGATCGCGCCATGATCCTGCGCCACCTGCCGCTTGGTCGCGCTCAGATGCGCGGCTTCCTCGCTCGGCAAGCCCTTGGGGAAACCGCGCAGGGTGACGACGATCTTCCCTTTCACATCGAGGCCGGCATAGTCGTTGAGGCCGAGCCGCTTGTTCGCGATGCCATAGCCGACGAAGACGAGCGCGGCGCTGATGTCGAGCTTGGGTTCATTGCCATTGAGGCCGACCAGCACGTCGGTCGCGTGCTTCCAGCTTTGCTCGGCGAGACCGGATCCCGAAACAGTGACCATCGCCGGATTCGCGCCGGGGTCGGTCTGTTGCAGGGTCACCTGCTGGAGGAAGCTGCCATTGTCGCCTGCGGGCTTGAGCCCCAATTCGGCGAAGCGGCTCGCGACATAGGCGGCAGCGATCGCATGGCCCGGGCTGCCCGTGTCGCGGCCTTCGAGCAGATCGTCGGCAAGGAAGCCGACCGTTGCCTTGAACCGATCAGCCGAGAAAGCCGGGTCGGCGCTCCCGCCTTGGGCTGTGACGGGAGATGCGAGCAGCGACATGCCGGCGAGCGCCGCAAGGGCAGGAGATTTCATGGAGAGGCCTCGGGATCATCAATCGGCCAAGCCTATCAACCGGCGGACCGATGTCGAGAGCTGATACGACAAGACACCGTGCGGGCGCAGCTTCAGCAACCATTGCGGCAAGGGGTTTTGCCCCCTAAAGCGCAGCCCGATGACAAAGACGCTGGTGCCCAAGCCCTGGATCGACGCGATCGCGCCTTATGTGCCGGGGCGATCGACCACCGATGACGGCCGCAAGGTCGCGAAACTCTCCTCGAACGAGAATCCGCTCGGTACGAGCGAAGAGGCGCGCGCGGCCTTCGTCGCCGGCGCCCAGTCGCTCGACCGCTACCCTGACGCCTCGGCCACCGAGCTGCGCGAAGCGATCGCCGCGCATTACGGGCTCGATCCGATGCGGGTGATGTACGGCACCGGATCGGATGAAGTGCTTCACCTTGCCGCCGGCGCCTATGCCGGCGCGGGCGACGAAGTGCTGTTCGTGCAGTACGGATTCTCGGTCTATCCGATCGCGGCGCGGCGGGTGGGTGCCACCCCGGTGATCGCCCCCGACAAACATTATGCGACCGACGTCGATGCATTGATCGCGCACATCACCCCGAAGACGCGGGTGATCTTCGTCGCCAATCCGAACAATCCGACCGGCACCTACACCGATGCCGCCGACATCGCCCGGCTCCACGCGGCGACGCCGAAGGATTGCCTGCTGGTGATCGATCAGGCCTATGCCGAATATCTCGAGCCCGACGACGACGACGGCGCCTTCGTGCTGGCGCAGAACGAGCCCAATGTCCTCGTCACCCGCACCTTCTCGAAGATCTTCGGGCTGGCTGCCGAGCGGATCGGCTGGGGCTATGGCGCGGCCGACGTGATCCAGGCGATGCACAGGATCCGCGCGCCGTTCAATGTCACCACCGCCGGCCAGATGGCGGCTGTCGCGGCGCTCGAGGCGAAGCATTTCGTCGACGCGAGCCGCGAGCATAATCTGAAATGGCGCGGCTGGTTCGAACAGCAGATCGCCGGAATGGGCAATAACGGCCTGCGCGCGGTGCCGAGCAAGGCCAATTTCTCGCTGGTCCTGTTCGAGGGAAAATTGACCGCCGAGAGCGCCTATCAGGGGCTGATGGACGCGGGCTATATCGTCCGCTGGCTGCCTGGCCAGGGCCTGCCCCATGGCCTGCGCATCACGATCGGCACCGAGGAGGAGATCACCGGTCTCACCGCGGCTCTCCGCAAACTGGTCGAGGCAGCGGGCTGATGCTGCCCTTCGCGCGGGTCACCATCATCGGGCTCGGCCTGATCGGCTCGTCGATCGCGCGCGCCGTCCAGGCGACGATGCCGACCGTGCGACTGACCGGCTATGACGCCAGCCCCGAGGTGCGCGAACGGGTGCGTGAACTGGGCTTCACCGACGACGTCACGGACACCGCCGGCGCTTCGGTCGTCGATGCCGATCTGGTGATATTCTGTGTGCCGGTCGGCGCGATGGGGGCCGCAGCCGCCGAGATCGCCGACGATCTGCCCGCCGATGCGATCGTCAGCGACGTCGGCTCGTCCAAGGCGAGCGTGCTCGCGGCGTTGGCGGCGGCGCTCCCCGACGCCACGATCATCCCCGCCCACCCGGTCGCCGGCACCGAGAATAGCGGCCCCGATGCCGGCTTCGCGACCTTGTTCAAAGACCGCTGGTGCATCGTCACGCCGCCCGAAGGCGCCGACCCGGCGGCGGTGCAGAAAGTCGAGGCCTTCTGGCAGCGGCTCGGCGCCAATGTCGATACGATGGACCCGAAGCATCATGATCTGGTGCTCGCCGTGACCAGCCATCTGCCCCACCTGATCGCCTATACGATCGTCGGCACCGCGTCGGACATGGAAGGGGTCACCCAGGGCGAGGTGATCAAATATTCGGCGGGCGGTTTCCGCGACTTCACCCGCATCGCCGCTTCGGACCCGACGATGTGGCGCGACGTCTTCCTCTCGAACAAGGATGCGGTGCTCGAGATGCTCCAGCGCTTCTCCGAGGATCTGACCGCGCTCCAGCGCGCGATCCGCTGGGGTGACGGCGATACCCTGTTCGACCTGTTCACCCGCACCCGCGCGGTCCGCCGCTCGATCATCGAGCAGGGCCAGGACGACGCGGCCCCGGACTTCGGACGCCACCACTAGGAGACAGCCATGAGCGCCGACACGATCCTGGCGATTCAACGCACGATCGGGCTCTACGGCCAGCTGCTCGACGATCTCCGCATGGACGAATGGAGCCGGTTGTTTACCGAGGACGCGGTCTGGACGATGCCGGGTGTCAGGCTCGAAGGCCGCGACCGGATCGCGCGCGGCGTCCGCAAGATGGAGCCCGACACGCCCGGCCTCGTCAGGCACCTCGCCTTCGTGCCGGTGATCGCGCTTGACGGCGACGATGCGGCCCGCGCCTGGACCGACTTCCTCTTCCTCGCCCGCGATAACCTCGCCGATCCCTGGAAGCTCCTCCTCGCCGGCCGCTATTGCGACATACTGGTCCGCGACGAGGGCAAATGGCGCTTCAGGCAGCGCGTGTGCGACTATGACCCCGCCAACCGGCCGACCTTGGCATTCGAGCCTTCGCCGACTGCCTGACCCAATTCACGTCATGCCAGCGGAGGCTGGCATCCATGTCTGTCGCCTTCTCAGTGGCCATCGCATGTGGTGACAGACAGGAACTCACTCTTCGCAGGAGTGACGGTCAAATCACCGCCGCTGCACCATCACCCGATGCATGATGCGGTGATATTCCTTGTCCTGCGCGACATAATGCTGGGTGCGCTCGTTGTCCCACATCGCGATCGTGCCGGGCTTCCAGCGCACCCGCATCTGATAGTCGGGATAGAAGGCGAGATCCTTGAGATATTCGAGCAGCAGCTGGCTTTCCTTGGGCCGCAGCCCTTCGAGCGCGGTAGTGTAGATCCGGTTGACGTAGAGCGCGCGGCGGCCGGTGACCTTGTTGGTGACGACCGCCGGGTGGACGACCGGCGGCGCGCCGGGTTTCTGCCCGCCCCAGCTCTGCTGGGTGTTCATGCCTGCAAGGAAGTCCTGCAGCAGCGGCGACAGGCCTTCAAAGGCCGCCTCCATGTCGGCGAACAAAGTGTCGCGCCCATAAGGAGGCACGTCGACCGCCTGGAGGAAGCTCAGCCAGCGCCTGTCGGCGCGGGTGGCGCCGTCGGTGTGCCACTGATCGACGACGTGCGGCGAGCAATCATATTCGATGATCTTGACTCCGGGCTCGCCCGGATAGTCGGCATGATCGGGATGCGGCACCGTCTCGGGCGCGCCGAAATGCTTGGCAAAGCGGACCAGCTCGGATGGGCCGACATCGGTCTGGCCGGTGAACACCAGCACCTTGTGAACCGCGATCAGATGTTCGAGCTCGGCGACCAGCCCGGCATCCGCGGGCCGGGTCAGATCGACGCCGCCGACATGCGCGCCGAGCGCGCCGGTGATCGGCTCGATGCTGAGTTCGCTGACCTTCTCCGCGACATCCCGGCCCATGGCGGTCTCCTCTCCCGGGAGGCGAGTATGACCGCGAAACCGCCTCGCGTTAAGCCTTGGATTTCGATGAGCTGTTGACTCCGCTCCCGCCCGCGCGGGATGCTGGGACGATAATCAGAGCGAGGAGCAGGATCTATGGACCCCAGATTGCAGGCGCTGATCGACCGCCAGGAAATTCTCGACGTGCTGCACCAATATGCGCATGCCGCCGACCGTGCCGACGAACCGCGTCTGGTCGAGGTTTATCATCCCGAATCCTGGGACAATCATGGCAGCTACAAGGGCGATGGCCGCGCCTTCGCCAAGCGGGTCTGCGAGAAAAGCGGCGAGCGCGAGACGATGTCGCACCTGATGGGCCAGTCGCAGATCAGGATCGAAGGCGACAGCGCCGGCGCCGAGACCTATTTCAATGCGACGATCCAGCGGCTCGTCGACGATGTCCACTATATCGACATGATGGGCGGCCGCTATGTCGACAAGCTCGAGCGCCGCGACGGCCAGTGGCGGATCCTCGACCGGATCTGCACCTGCGAATGGTCTTTCACGACGCGGGTCGAGGATGAATGGCACGAGCGTGGCGCGTTCGTACAAGGGACGTTCGACCGGAATGACGTGTCCTACAAGGTGCTGGGGCTGGGTTAGGTCCCCTCCCTGCCTTCTTCCTCCTCTCCCGCAGGCGGGAGAGGGAGAAAGCTACCACCCGTTCCAATGCGTGATCCCGCTCGCCGGCGGGCGCGAAGCCCGCTTGAAGTCGGTGCCCCTGGTATAGCCGACCGGCAGCAGCGCGATCTGCGCGACATGGTCGGGCAGGCCGAGGATCTTCGCCGCACCCGCCTCGTCGATCAGGTGGAGCGTGGTCAGCGCCGAACCGAGGCCGCGGGCGCGCAGCGCGAGCTGGAAGCTCCACACCGCCGGCAGGATCGAGCCATAATAGCCCGACAGCGACGGCGGCGACATGTCGGGCAGCCGGCCCTCGACGCAGGGGATGACGATCATCGGCACGAGGTGGAGATTGTCGGCAAGCCAGGTCGCGCTGTCATAGACCCGCGCGGTCTGGCCCTCGCCCTTCTCGGTCGCCTCGTCGCGCGCCGAGACGAGATAGCCGCGCGCCACCGTCTTGTAGAGTTCGGCGAGCGCCGCGATCTTCGCCCGGTCGTCGACCACCACCCAGCGCCAGCCCTGGCTGTTGCCGCCGGTCGGCGCCTGCACCGCCAGTTCGAGGCATTCGGCGATGATCTCGCGCGGCACCGGCCGATCGAGATCGAGCCGCTTGCGCACCGCGCGGGTGGTGGCGAGCAGGGCGTCGGTCTGGGTCAGGTCAAAAATCATGGGAAGGTCATCCTTGGGGTTGGTCAAGAACATTGATCGCCGCATGCACCCGGGCTTCGATCTCGTCGCGCGGCAGGCCTTGGGGGATCGGTTCGCCGACGCGCACCCTGACGATGCCGGGATGCTTGATGAAGCTGTTGCGTGGCCAGAGCTTTCCGCTGTCGACCGCGATCGGGACGACCGGGATGCCGAGCATCTTGTAAAGGCCGGCAAAGCCGGGCTGGAGCGGCGGCTGCTCCCCCTTTGGGACACGCGTGCCTTCGGGGAAGATCAGGATCGAACGGCCGGAGTCGCGTGCGGCGGTGGCGGCACGGATCATCCGGCGCAGCGCCTTGGCCGATCCGGAACGATCGACCGGGATGACGCCGCCCTGCTGCGCGACATAGCCGAACAGCGGCAGGTCGGCGAGTTCGCGCTTCAGCACGGCCGCCGGATCGCGGACGGTGATCAGCAGGTCGAGCGCCTCGAACATCGACTGGTGCTTGGCGGCGAAGAGATGCGGCCCGTCGGGAATATGGCCTTCGACCTGCGCGCGAATGCCGAGAATCCAGCGGCAGCACCAGCGGTGGAAACCTGCCCAGCGCATGGCATGGGCCCGCACCACGGCATCGCCGAACGGCATCAGCGGGAAGGCGCCCAGCACCGCCACCAATGTCCCCGGATAGAAGATCAGTGCGAACAGCACCGATCGAAGAAAGGCCATCATATCCCGATCAATCCTGCGATCCGCCGCAGCAGATATTTATTATATTCGCGCACCAGATCGACAAGTCCCGGCTCGGTGCGCACCGCATCGGCGACGATGTGGAGGTCCCGGCTGGTCATCGCTTCGAGGTCGTAGCGTGCGCGCACCATGTGCCAGTCGGAGGTCACCAGCCGGATCGAGCGGTAGCGGTTGCGTGCGATCCAGCCGGCCGCTTCTTCGGCGTTGGACCGGGTATCGACCGATTCATGTCCGAGATCGACGCAGCAATCGACCAGCCGGGCCGGGGCCTTGAACTCCGTGGCCAGCTCATGAGGTCGCACCCGCCGGTCGACCCCCGAGATCAGAAGCCGCCTTGCATGCTTTGCCCCCAGCAGGGCGAGCCCGCGTTCGACTCGTCCCCGCCCCCCGGTCATCACGACGATCCCGTCGGTGGCGATCCCGTCGGCGGCGGGCTGCGGCAGGAACAGCGCGAAGGTCATGAAACCGGCGATCCAGAGCAACAGCGCTGCGGAGAGGGCGCGGACGATCATAGCTGACGCCTCAGCGCCGTGATGATCGTCAGCCGCGCGGCGAGCATTGCGAGCAGCGTGCCGGCGACCGGGAGCAGTGCGAGGATGAGCCAGGCGATGGCGGGGAGGTCGACCGAACCCAGCAGGTCCGACCCGACATCGGCGATGCGGTCGCCTACCGAGTAGATGACGAGGCTGGCGAGCGCCAGGCCGACGAGCCCGCCGAACAGCGCGTCGGTGGCGATGCGCCGCTGGAAGAGCCGGGCAATCTGGCCATCGCTGGCACCGAGATGGTGCATCACCTCGATCGTCGCCTGGTGGGTGTTGAGCGCGGCGCGGGCGGCGAGGACGACGGTGAAGGCCGCGGCCGCCGCCATCAGCAGCACCAGCACGCCGGCCAGCCAGCGCAGCGAGCCGATCAGCCCGGCGAGCGGCGCCAGCCATTGGGCATGCGCGTCGATCCGTGCGCGCGGACTGATCGCGCGGACCGCTGCCTCGGTAGCCTGCATTGCCCCCGGCGCCCGCGGGTCGAAGGCGATGTCGATCATCGCGGGTACCGGCAGGTCGTTGTCGGCCAGGCCCGCGCCGAGCCAGGGCTGGAGCAGTTCGGCCATCTCGCGGTCGCTCACCCGGTGCACGGAGGCGACGCCGGGCAGCCTGGCGACCGTGGCGGCGATCCGGTCGGCGGCGGCATCGCGGCGCACCCGGTTCGCGTCGACGATCTGGATGGTGATCTGCCCTGACATATGGGCGCCGAGCCCGCGCGCTGCAAATCCGAGCGCGAGGCCGGTGGCGGCGGCAAGGACCATCAGGAACATCATGATCGCGATCACCCAGGGCATCGGCCCCGACAGCCAGCCTTCGGGCAGCAGGCGGCGGCCCGCGGCGCTGGTCAGCCAGCTTCCCGATCCTCTGCCGAACAGCGCCATCAGCTGTTTCCCGACATGTCGGACGGCAGCGGCATCGACAGCCGGCCCTTGTCGAGCCGGATGATCTGCGCGCCGGGAACACGCGGCACGAGGTGCAGATCGTGGGTCGCAACGAGAATGGTCGTGCCCAGCTTGTTGAGCGCGACGAACAGATAGAGCAGCCGCTCGGCCATTTCGGGATCGACGTTGCCGGTCGGTTCGTCGGCGACCAGTATCTCGGGCCGCCCGATCACCGCGCGGGCGATTGCGACGCGCTGCTGTTCGCCGCCCGAAAGTGTCGCCGGTTTGGCATAGGCGCGGCCGGACAGGCCGACCCAGTCGAGCATCTCGCGCACCGGCGTGTCGATGTCGGCTTCGGCGACCCCGTTCACGCGCAGCGGGAGGGCGATATTCTCATAGGCCGAGAGGTGCGGGATCAGGCGGAAATCCTGGAACACGGTGCCGATGCGGCGGCGGAAGCCCGGCATGCGGGCACGCGGCAGGGTGACGACATCCTCGCCGAACATGCGGATCAGGCCACGGCTCGGCCGCTGGGCGAGGTAGATCAGCCGCAGCAACGAACTCTTGCCGGCGCCCGACGGGCCGGTCAGGAAATAGAAGGCGCCCGCCGCCAGCCCCAGGCTGATGTCGCTCAACGTTTCCGCACTCGCGCCGTAGCGCAGTCCGACATTCTCGAACTGGACGATGTTCGCGGCCCCAGGCCTCATCGGATCCATCCTTCACGCATCTTGGAGGCATGTGGCACAGGCGGTGCGCGCCCGCAAATCTCCGTTCGGTTGAGCCGCCGGCGAATGATCCACAGTCTTATTGGGTGTACTGGCCGCAAGGCTGTTGCAGCGAGAGTCCGCACGGGGTTAGTGATGGCGAAATGATTTTGATCTGCCCCGCCTGCAGCACCCGTTATTTGGTCCCCGATGCGGCGATCGGGGCCTCGGGGCGGCAGGTGCGCTGCGCAAGTTGCAAGCATAGCTGGTTCCAGGACCCTCCTGCGCTCGATCTCACCGAGCGCGCCGCTGACCTGTTCACCGCCGCCACCCAGCCCGCTCCGGCCCCGCCGCCCGCTGCACCCTTGCCGTCCGGGGATGTGGCCCGGGAGACGGGCACGGTCGAGCCGGTGCCACCCCTGGCGGGCCCCCAGAGCGAAGAGCCGGAAGAGCAGGTTCAGGCGCGCTATGACACCCCTGACGAAGTCTCGCCGATCCACGACATTGTCGTTGTGCGGCCGCGACGCAGCATCGGCAAGGTGCTGCTGATCGCCGCCGTGATCCTGGCGCTGCTGCTGCTCGCCGGCGTCGGTGCCGTGATCGCGGTCGGGCCCGACAAGCTCGGCGAACGGCTCGGCATCACCCCGGCCCCGGTGCCGCTGGTGATCGAGATGACCCGCAAGCCCGACCGCCGCGAGACAGCGAGCGGCAACGAGCTGCTCGCCGTGACCGGCCGGATCATCAATCCGACCGACACGCCGCAGACGGTGCGGGATATCCGCGCCGAGCTGCGCGACACCACAGGCAAGGCAGTCTACACCTGGACGATCACCCGGCCGGTGCCCGTCCTCGCCCCTGGCGCCTCGGCCGAGTTCGACAGCGCCGCGGTGGACATTCCGCGTGGAGCCAAGAACCTCCATCTGAGTTTCATAGGACCGACGGGGAATTAGATCAGCCCCGATCCGTCATGCCAGCTCTGGGGTGACGCCCATCATGTAAGGAGCGACCCATGCGCATCGGAGTCCTGACCGGCGGCGGCGATGTGCCCGGGCTCAATCCCTGTATCCGGTCGATCACCCTGTCGGGCCTCGACCGCGGCTGGGAGGTGGTCGGCTTCCGACGCGGCTGGCAGGGCTTTCTCGAGATTGATCCGGCCGACCAGGAGAGCATCGCCGCGCATCGCATCCTCCTCGATCGCGAAGCGGTGCGCGGCATCGACCGGATCGGCGGCACCATTCTCCACACCTCGCGCACCGATCCGCGCACTGTGCCCGGCGGTGACCGCACCGGCCATGTGCTCAAGGTCCTCGATGCGCTCGGCGTCGACGCGCTGGTCACGCTCGGCGGCGATGGCACGCTGCGATTCTCTGCCCATCTCTCGGCGCAGGGCTTCCCTGTGATCTCGATCCCCAAGACAATGGACAATGATGTGTTCGGGACCGACTATTGCATCGGTTTCTCGACCGCGATCACCCGCTCGGTCGACGCGATCAACGCGCTCAGGACCACCGCCGAAAGCCATGAGCGGATCGCCGTTGTCGAACTGTTCGGCAGGCGGAGCGGCGAGACGGCGCTGCTCGCGGGCTTCCTCGCGCAGGTCGACCGTACTGTCATCGCCGAGGTTCCGGTCGATCCCGATATTTTGTTGCCACTGCTGGTCGAGGATCGGCTGAGCCGGCCCGGCCGCTATGCGATGTGCGTGATCTCCGAGGGGGCGAGCCTCGCCGGCGCCACGGGCGGGCCAGGCGAGCGGCAGCTGTCGGCGACCCGGCGGAACGAGCAGGCGGTGAGCCGCCGCCTCGCGCTGATGATCGAGGAACGGACAAAGCAGGGCACCATCGTCCAGCAGCTCGCCTATCTGATGCGCTCGGGGGACCCGGATGCGCTCGACCGGATGGTGGGCTTCGCCTTTGGCGGCCTCGCGGTCCGCAAGATCGAGGCAGGCGAGACCGGCCGCATGCTCGCGCTCAAGGACGGCAATTATGCGAGCGTGCCGATCGACACGCTGCTCGGCGGCACCAAGTCGGTCGATGTCGAGATGCTCTACGATCGGGAGCGCTACCGCCCGAAACTGACCCATGTCGAAGGCATGCCGATGTTTCTCTACTGAGAAATCGGCTTCCTCCCTGTAGCGGCGCGGAATCTTTTAGTCATTGCGCCCGCCTATCCGCTTTGCTAGGGGCACGCGCCTACCAGCATCCCGGCCCGCCGGGATAGCGTTTTCGGTGTGCGGTCGTGGCGGAACTGGTAGACGCGCAACGTTGAGGTCGTTGTGGCCGAAAGGCCGTGGAAGTTCGAGTCTTCTCGACCGCACCACCCAAATTTAAAACATTGAAATTGCTTATCGATTCCCTTCGGGGAGGTTGGCCGTGGTGCCGTTCGGGCAGCTTGGGGCGGACATCCGGGACAGTGGGTCGATGCCCCGTTCCGACCAGCACCGCATGGCTGGACGATCGGGCTGCGATCGGCCCGATCATGGATGCAACTTGTCGATTGCAGCCCACTCGCGCCATGATGGTTTCACAAGCGACGTACCGGATCGATTCGGCGCAGGGGGGATGTGATGGTTGAGGGAACTGCTCGCGCTGGCCGGTTGCGCCGCGTCTTAATGGTTGTGCTCGGCATCGGCGTCGTCGGCGTCATTGGCGCGGTCGGCGTCATCTGGTTGTTGCAGTTCCGGCCGCCGCAGAATTCGATCGACTGGGAAAAGAGCGCGCCGGCGCCGGTCGCCGACAATCTCGACTGGAAGGCGGTCGGCGGAGACATCGGCCAGGCGCGCTATTCGCCCATCGGTCAGATCACCGACAAGAATGTCGGCTTGCTTCAGGTCGCCTGGACCTATCGCACCGGCGAGATGGCGCGGCGCGGCGAGGCGATCAACAGGTCGAAGTTCGAGGCGACCCCGATCATTGCCGACAACAAGCTGGTGCTGTGCAGCCCGTTCAATCGCGCCATCGCGCTCGATCCGGTGACCGGCAGGGAAATCTGGGTATTCGACGCCAGGATCGACGCCAGCCACAAGCCGGTCAACAATCTGGGCTGCCGTGGCCTTGCCCGCTGGGTCGACAAGACCGCGCCGGTGGGCTCGCTCTGCGCCGAGCGGCTGTTCATGGCGACAAACGACCTGCGGATGGTCGCGCTTGATGCCCGCACCGGCAAGCTTTGCCCCGGCTGGGGCACGAACGGCCAGACCATCGTCATCCCGCTCAGCATGACGCACGATCCGGTCGAGGTTCACATCAACATGGCGCCGGCGGTGATCGGCGACGTCGTCGTCATCGGCTCGAGCATCGCCGACAGCCAGTGGCTTGCCGCCGCGCGCGGCACGGTCCACGCCTATGACGCCAGGACCGGCGCGCTGCGGTGGACCTTCGATCCATTCCCGAGCCCGGCCAACAAGACCGGCGCGGCCAATGTCTGGAGCGCGATCTCGGGCGATCCGGAGCGCGACCTCGTCTTCCTGCCGACGAGCAGCCCGAGCCCCGATTTCTTTGGCGGCCAGCGCGAGGGCGACGAGAGCTTCGCAAGCGCGATGGTCGCGGTGAAGGCTTCGACCGGCAAGGTCGCCTGGGTGTTCCAGACCACCCATCACGACCTCTGGGATTATGACGTGCCGGATGCGCCGGCGATGTTCACGCTCAACCGTGGCGGCCAGAAGATTCCGGCGCTCGCCTTCACCACCAAATCGGCGTTTCTCTTCGTGCTCAATCGCGAGACCGGACAGCCGCTTTACCCGGTGATCGAGAAGCCCGTGCCGCAGTCGGACGTTCCCGGCGAGCGCACCTCGCCGACCCAGCCATTCTCGAGCCTGCCGCCCCTCGCGCCGCAGAATTTCGACGTGAAGGATGTCTTCGGCTTTACGCCGATCGATCGGGCGATGTGCCGCAAGCAGTTCGACGGCATTCGTAACGAGGGCATCTTCACGCCGCCGAGCATCCGTGGCTCGATTTTATATCCCGCCACGGCCGGCGGCGGCGAATGGGGCGGGGTCGCGATCGATCCGACAACCAACCGGCTGGTGGTCAATACCAACAACTTCGTCGAGATCATGAAGCTGATTCCGCGCGCGGAATATGAGAAGATGAAGGTCAAGCCAAGGATGACGGCGCCGCAGCGGGGCTCGGCCTATGCGGCCCAAACCGTGCTGACCTTCTCGCCGCTAGGCGTGCCCTGCAGCCCGCCGCCCTATGGCGAGATCCAGGCGATCGACCTCGACACCGGCAAGCGCGCCTGGCGCAAGCCGCTTGGCACCTCCTCTGACAGGGCGCCGTTCGGCATTTCGTTCAATTGGGGCTCGATCAATTTTGGCGGGCCGCTGATGACCGGCGGCGGGCTGGCGTTCGTCGCCGCGACGACGGACAACCGGCTGCGCGCCTTCCGCGTCAAGGACGGCAAGGAGCTCTGGGCGTTCGACCTCCCCGCCAGCGCCCAGGCGGCGCCGATGAGCTATGCCATCGGGGGGCGCCAATATGTCGTTCTTGCAGCCGGCGGTCACGGGATGCTGGGGACGAAGAAGGGCGATTATGTGATCGCCTGGGCACTGCCGAAGAAATAGCGGAGCGGCCAGCGACGACGATCGAGGGAGAAGGGCCTTCTCGGGAAGTTTTCCTGCTGGGCAACCGGCGCGCCGCTGCCGCACTGGCCGGTTGAACACGGACCGGGCCGGGAGCGGCCCGAGCATGAATTGCGGCGGATCCGGCATACGCAGTTTGCACTAGTGACAGCGACGGGCGGCATGCCTAAGGGGCGGACAATGCACTTGCTTCGCGCCTTTTTCCGACACCATCGGGGGATCGCCCTGCTGCTGGCGGTGGCCGCGTTGTGGATCAAGGCGCTGATGCCGGCCGGCTATATGATCGGCCCGAACAGCTCGACATTGACGATCCAGCTCTGCGAGGGCGGCTCTCAGACTGTGTTGCTCCCCGGCAAGGCCGATCCGGCCGGACACCAGGCGAAGGCAGATTGCCCTTATGCCTCGCTCGGGATGCAGAGCCTGGGTGGCGTCGATCCGCTGCTGCTGCTGGTCGCCATTGCTTTCATCATCACGCTCGGTTTCGCGCCCGTCGGGTTCGTCGCACCGAAAGCGCCTCTTCACCTTCGCCCGCCTCTGCGCGGTCCGCCGACCACCCTCTGAACAGCTAGTTCGAAGCGCCGGATCATCTGGCGCGCGTCCGGTTCGGCGCGCGCCCGATCCGGCTTGATGACCTTCCGTTCAAAGGGGTCTCCCCATGAAGATTTCCTGTTGCACCCTCGCCGTGGCGCTGCTTGCCAGCACGCCGGCCTGGGCCGAAGCCGCTGATGCCGGCGCCGACAATTCCAATCGCGATATCCTTGTCGTGGCACGCGAGCAGCAGGCCGAGCAGCACATCACCAATCCGCCGAACACGGCAGCCGCGATCGATTCCGAAACGATCCGGACCCGGGTCAATGCAATCAGCATCGAGGACACGATCAAATATCTGCCGGGCCTGATCGTCCGAAAGCGCCATGTCGGCGACAATTTCGCGCCGATCGCTACCCGGACGTCAGGGCTGGGTTCGAGTGCGCGCAGCCTGATCTATGCGGATGGTATCCTGTTGTCGGCGCTGATCGCCAACAATAATGGCAATGGCAGCCCGAAATGGCAGCTTGTCGCGCCCGAGGAGGTGTCCCGGATCGATGTGCTCTACGGGCCCTATTCGGCGGCCTATTCGGGCAACAGCATCGGCACCGTGGTCAATATCACCACCCGACTTCCCGAAAAGCGCGAGGCCCATTTCACCGCGCTCGGCAATCTCCACTGGCACAAGCAGTACAAGACCTCGCGATCGTTCGAGACAGGGCAATTCTCCGGTTCGATCGGCGACCGGTTCGGGCCGCTGTCGGCCTTTGCCAGCGTCACCCACACGATCAGCAACGGCCAGCCGGTCGCCTATGCCACCGCGAACAGCGCGCCCGCCGGCACGACCGGTGCGATCCCCACCTTCAATCGCCTCGGCCAGCCGATCGTGGTGCTCGGAGCAACCGATATTGATCACCACATCCAGGATGTGATCAAGGTCAAGCTGGCCTATGATCTGAGCGATCATGTGCGGGCCAGCTACACGCTGGGTCTGTTTCTCGATGACAGCACCGCGAAGGTGGACAGCTATCTGCGCGATGCCGCCGGGGCGACGGTCTTCACGACCGGGTTCAACTCCGGTTTCTACCTGCGCGAGAACCGGCACTGGGCGCACGCCCTCTCGCTCACCGGCGACAGCGATGCGATAAGCTGGCAGCTGATCGGCACGCTCTACGACTATGGCCGCGATGTGCAGTCGAATCCGTCGGCCCTGTTGCCGGGTTCGGCATCAGGCGGCGCCGGCACCGTTCAGGATCAGGGCGGCACGGGCTGGGTCACGCTCGACGGCAAGGCGGCCTGGCGCACGGGTTTGGCCGATGCGACCGGGATCGAGGGCAATGTTCTGTCGTTCGGGGCGCATTATGACCGCTACGAACTTCGGTCGCAAACCTACACGTCGGGCAACTGGCGCAGCTTCGCCCGCACCACATTGAGCGCGGCTTCGGCCGGCAAGACCCGGACCAGCGCGATCTGGATCCAGGACGAGCTTCGCCTTGTCCCCGGAGTGGCGCTGACCGTGGGCGCGCGGCAGGAATGGTGGCGGGCCTATGACGGGTTCAACAAGACGACCGTCGCCAATCCGGGCATCGTCCAGGTGGCCCGCCGTACCGATGCCTTCTCGCCCAAGGCATCGCTCGAATGGCGCCATGCGAGCGGCTGGCGCGCGCGGCTCTCGCTGGCGCAGGCGTACCGATTTCCGACCGTCGGCGAACTGTACGGCGCGACGACGGTGGGCAGCGTGTTGGCCAATCCCAATCCCAATTTGCGGCCCGAGAGGGCAAGGTCGGCCGAGCTCTCGATCGAGCATCACGGCGAACAGGGGCTGGTGCGGTTCTTCCTGTTCAACGAGCTGGTGCGCGGCGCGCTGATTTCGCAGACCGGCACGATCAGCGCGGTCCAGCCGAACGGATCGACCGCGACGGTGACCGCCAGCTTCGTCCAGAATGTCGAGCGGACCCGCGCCCGCGGCGTGGAAGTCGCGATCGATCGCCGCGATATCCTGCCCGGCATCGATTTCGCCGGCAGCGTCACCTATGCCGATGCGATCACCAGCCGGAACCGGGGCTTCCCGGCATCGATCGGCAAGCTCCTTCCGAGCGTGCCGCACTGGAAGGCGAACGCGGTGGTCACCTGGCATCCCGACGATCGGTTTGCGCTGACCGCGGCGGCGCGCATGTCGAGCCGCAACTATGCCACGCTCGACAACAGCGACATCTTTGCCGACACCTATCAGGGCTTCGACAAATTTTTCGTCGTCGACCTGCGGGCCCGTTACCGGCTCAGTGATCACACCGAGTTTGCGCTGGGCGTCGATAATATCAACAACCACCGCTACTTCCTGTTCCACCCCTTTCCGCGCCGTTCGGTGACCGCTGAACTGCACTGGAAACTATAATGCGCGAGGTCCTGCCCGGGAGGTCGCGCTCGCCGACATCCCGGGCAGGACCTGTAGCATTGCGCCTTGTTCCCTTCCCGCGTGACGCGCGTGACAAGACATGCTAACAAAACGATCAGCATGTCCCTCCATATCAAGCAACCGGGCTGATGATGGAGTGAAGACATTGCTGAAATGCAAGGGATAAGCGGGCGTAGCCTGCCGCTCAGGCCGCCCCCGGGAGAGACGAGATGAACAGTTCACGCTTGAGCGCGGCGCCCAGGATGCATGAGCCGAAGACGCATAATCATCTGCTGGGCGATCATGACGCGCTTGCCAAAGCGATGGACACCGACGGCTACTGGCTCTTCCGCGATGTGTTCGACAAGGATGCGGTCGCGCGGCTGCGCAAGGTCTATATCGAGGAGCTGGTCAAGCTCGACGTGATCGACCCGATCGATGTGGACAGCGCGGCCAAAGGCATTCGCTACAACGGACGCGGCGATCTCAAGGCCATGCCGATCCATATGGAGCCGCTGTGCGACCGCCATGCGGCGCAGACCTTCCTGGCGGAGAAGCCGATCCACGATTTCATGGTGAAGTTGCTCGGCGAGGAACCCTTCTGGAAGCCGGTCGTCGAATATCGCGCGACCGTGCCCAACCCGGACGATGGCATCAAGCAGGTCACCGGCTGGCACCAGGATGGCCCGCCGACCCCCGGGGTCGATTTCATCACCATGTGGACCCCGGTCGCCGATATCGACTGGGACATTGGCGGTATCACCTTCGGCGAGGGCCTGACCGATCCGGTCAACCGCATGCGGATCGATGAGACCGGGACCAACAAGGGCATCGCCGCCGAGACGCTGCCCGAAGGCGTGTGGTGCCACACCACCTACCGGCCCGGCGACGTCCTGTTCATGAACCGCTGGACCCCGCATAGCGGGCTCACCAACACCTCTGACCGCTTCCGCCTGTCCTTCGACCATCGCGTGATGCGGCCGGGCTCGATGCGCCCGCTGGTCGGCGAGGTCATTTCCTGCACGCCGACCCGGATCGAAGTGAAGGATGATGTGATCGGCGCGAAGGCGGTTCGCATCGACACGTCGACCTATGCCCGCACCACGCTCCACCAGCGCATCTGGGGCCAGAAGATCGTCGACGAGTTCCCGGCGGGCAGCCGGGTGATCGTCGGCTATGACAAGGGCGATGTCGCGACCGTGGTACGGCCGACCCACCAGTTCGATCCGGTGGTCTGATCGGGCGCGCGCCGGCCAGGCGATCGCCTACCCCAGGTAGCGTACCGCCATCACCGTCAGGTCGTCGGTCGCGTCGATGCCGTTCTCGAACGCCCGCACCGCGTCGCGCAGGCTCTCGATCATGGCGGTGGCGCTCGTCTTGCCCTCCAGCGCGGCAAGCAGCCGCGCATGGCCGAACAGCTCGCTCTTTGCGTTGAGCGCCTCGCTCACCCCGTCCGAGATCAGCACCAGCGTCTCGCCCGGCGCCAGCTTCATCGGCTCGTCGGGATAGGGGAAGTCGACGATACAGAAGGGCGGTCCGCCGTCGAGCTCATGGGTCGTGACGGAGCCGTCGGCGCGGACCAGCAGCGGATGCTCATGCCCCGCGCTCATCAGCATGAGTTCGCCGGTGGCGAGGTCCATGATCCCGACGATCATCGTCACGTTCATCGACTCGCTGTTGTCGCGCATCAGCTCCTCATTGAGGATCGAGGCGGCATCGGCGAGGCTGGGGATGCCGCGCAGCACCACGCTCTTGGTCAGTGCCTTGGACAGCGCCATGAACAGGGCGGCGGGGACGCCCTTGCCGGTGACATCACCGACAACGAAGGCGATCCGGTCCTTGTCGATGCGGATCACGTCAAACAGGTCGCCGCCGATCGACTTGGCGGGCTCGAGCAGGGCATCGACGTCGAGGCGCGGGTCGGTCTTCGCCAGTTCGGAACGCGGCGGCAGCATGCCGAGCTGGATGGTGCGTCCCGCCTGCAGCTCGCCCTCGGTCGCTGCGGCGGCGATCCGCTCGCGGACCAGCGTTTCGCGCAGCCTTACCCGCTCGCGCCAGGCTTCGATCGAGATCACGAAGAACAGGCCCGCCAGCGCGGTGATGGGGGGCAGCCAGATCTGGCCGAAGCGAAACAGGCCGAAGGTAAGGGCGACGATGGCGATCGTCATCGCCACTGTCATGATGGCGATGCCGCGCGGGCGCAGCCACAAGATGCCCAGCAGCGGAATCCAGGCTGCGGCCAGCGCGGCGCCGAGCTGCCACAGGAATCCGGCAGGCGTGATCGCCTTGCCGCGCAGCAGCGCATCGAGCAGATGGGCCTCGATCTCGACCCCGCTCATCTGGCTGGTTTCACCCGATTTGGGGGTGGCGTATCGGTCGCCGAGGCCGGTTGCGGTCGCGCCCACCAGCACATAGCGGTTGGCTAGCAATTCCGGCAGGATCTGGCCGTTGAGCAGGTCGATCAGCGGGTAGGTCGGGATATGCCCGGTTGATCCGCCATAGGGGATCAGGATCGGCCGTTCTTTTCGCAATCCGGGTTCGCCGCCGCCTTTCATTTTCGGAGTCAGGCCGGCCATGGCGGCGCCGAGTTCGACCCAGGCCCGCTTGCCGTCGCCTTCTTCCAGATAGGCCTCGCGGACCACGCGATCGTCGCCGAACTGGAGATTGACATGCGCTATGCCGGTTGCGGCATCGGCGATCGGCCCGGCCGGCAGGGCGATGTCGTATGGCGCGCCGTTCAGGCCGGGGACGTCAATGGCGAGCGGCAGATAGGTGCGGTTGCGTCGCACTCCTTCGGCCAGCAGCGCATCGTCCGGGGTCGGGTCGATGAACAGCACATTATAGCCGACGGCGCGCGGCTTTGCCTCCGCCAGCCGCTCGAGCGCCTGGGCATGGACGCTGCGCGGCCAGGGCCACTGGCCGATCGCCTGGATGCTGGCATCGTCGATCGCAAGGATGACGATGTCGTCGGGGGGAGGCCGATTGGTGACGGATAGCAGCTTGTCGTAGACCATGAGTTCGAGCCGCTCGGTGAAGCGGCCGAAGGTCAGCGTGGCGACCAGCGCCGTCGCCAGCAGCGCGAGCGCGAGCCAGCCGGAATTGAGCCGCTTGTGAGTCGGAGCTGTCGAGCTGGTGCCGGCCATGATTCCCCCTGCCCCTGACAATTATCAGGCGTCGGGCCGGGTGGGAACAGGGGGCGGGATAAACAATCGGCCAGGCCGATTGAGCTCAGCTACACTCCTCCACCACATAGAAGCGCATCGCGGGGTCCATGAACTTCGCGCCGTCGGCATCGATCTGGGCGGCGATTTCCGGTTTGCGGGCATGGGCCCACATCGCCTCCATGCTCGCCTTGTCCTTGTACCAGATCTCGGTGATCACATCGAAATCCTCGCCATCGGGCGCATCCGTGTTCTCGGTCGAGATGCCGCCCGAGCGGTAGTTGCGGCGATAGTCGAGCATGAACGCGCCAAGCAGCCGCTTTGCCAGCGGCGCATGGTTGCGCTCATAATAGTCTCTGAACGCCTCGAGGCTGAGCCCCGGCTTTCGCTTCATCAGCAGAACCACCTTGGTCATCTTCGCTCTCCCGATGTGCATGGCTGTCGCGCAGGGAATCCGTCATCCCTGGTCATGGCCGGGATGTCGAACCTCGCGGGCCCCTGGGCCTCTTCCATCCTTGCTGTGGCCAAGGCTCGCCTGTTTGTCGCGGGTACGCAAGTCGAATTGGGCGTCGATTGACGGCGGGCCGCGCGCGCCGGTAATCCCTTGCCGCATCGTGGCGACACGGCGGCGAAGGGGACAATAGGTGCGCACGAGAAGGACCCAGGCCGAGCGGACCGCGCTGTCGGACAGCCGCATGTTCGACGTGGCGATCGAACTGCTGTGCGAGGGCGGCATCCACCGTGCGACGCTCAAGGAGATCGGCGAGCGGGCTGGCTACAGCCGTGGTCTCGCCAGCGCCCGTTTCGGTTCGAAGGAAGGGCTGTTCGCGAGCCTCGTCAGCACGATCGACGCGAAATGGACCGCCGAGTTCGCCGAGCAGGTCCACGGCCGCACCGGCCTCGAGGCGCTGTACGCGACGCTCGACGCGGTCGAGCAATTTCTCGGCGAGCGGCCGATGTACACCCAGGCGCTCTACGTCCTCTGGTATGAGTCGCTGAGTTCGCACAGTGACGTGCGCAGGAAGCTTGCCGGGCAGCAGGAGCGCGACCGCCGCAGCGTCGAGCGCTGGATCGCCCAGGGCCAGGCCGACGGTTCGATCCGCGCCGACATCGCTGCCGATCGCTTCGCGGTGCAGTTCATGGCCTTCGTCTTCGGGGTGATCTACCAATGGCATATCTCTCCCGGCTCGATCGACGTCGCGCAGGCGACCGGCGACTATAAGCAATCGGTGCGGCAACTGCTCGCCGCGCGGTGATTGCGCACTTGCTTGACGTTGACAAGTAAGTGGCATTCCCGACTCCATATAATCCGCCATGACGGTCCGGAGCGGATTGGCGACTGCCGGCGGTTGGTGCGCCGGGAAAACAGCTAGACCCCGCCGCTGGCGATGCTCGATCCGCCGTCGACGGGGATCAGGGTGCCGGTGACATAGTCCGAGAGATCGGTGCACAGGAACTCGATCACCTTGGCGCAATCCTCGGGCGTGCCGTGGCGGCGCAGTGCTATCGCCGGCGCTACCTCGTTGTTGCCGCGATGCCTGCCCATCAGCTGGACGATCCGCGCGGTCTCGATCACGCCCGGGGCGATGCAGTTGCAGTTGATGTTCCACGGCCCGAGCTCCTGCGCGAGGAAACGGGTGTAATGCGCGATCGCCGCCTTGTTCGCCCCATAATGGGCATAGCCGCCGCCGACATTGGCGTGGATGCCGCCGATCGACGCGACCGTGACGATCCGGCCCCAGCGCCGCTCCTGCATATGCGGAGCGACCGCGGCGCAGCTGTGCATCGTCCCGAACAGGTTCATCCTTGTGACCAGCTCGATCAGCTCGGGCCTGACCGTCGTCGCCGTGGTCTCGGCGATCGAGCCGCGCCCGCCGCCGGCATTGGCGATGAGGATGTCGGCGCTGCCCCAGGCCTTCACCACATCGTCGACCATCGCGAACACCGCGTCGCGCTCGCCGATGTCGAACTCGAAGCCGATCGAATCGCCACCGGCGGCGCGAATCTCGTCGACGGTCGAATCCCCCGTCATCGCCGCTGCCTCGCCCTCATATTCGGCATAGGATCTGAGGTTGATGTCGCACACCGCCACTTTCGCGCCGAGCGACGCCAGCCGCCGCGCATAGGCCCGGCCGATTCCGCGTGCCGCGCCGGTGACGATTGCGACCTTGCCGTCGAGCTTGCCCATCTGCGTCCCCCTCAGCCCAGGGCCGCGCGCATCGCGGCGGCGCCCTGTTTCATCGCCCGCCCGCTTTCCGGGCAGAGTGGCATCATCGACAGGAAGCCGTGAGGCACCCCCGCATAGCGGTCGATCGTCACCGCGTTGCCGGCCGCGCGCAGTGCCTCGCCATAGGCTTCGCCCTCGTCGCGCAGCACGTCATACTCGCAACTGATCACCAGAGCGGGCGGCAGGCCCGTGAGGTCGCGCGCCTGCATCGGCAGCGCATAGGGATCGCCGCGATCCGCCGGGTTCGGCAGATATTGTTCGATGAACCAGCGCATCGCATCGGTGGTCAGCCCGTAGCCGACGCCGTTCTCGCGATAGGACGGCCGGTCGAGATCATGATCGGTGACCGGATAGTTGAGCAACTGGAAGCCGATCGCCGGGCCGCTGCGGTCACGCGCCATCAGCGCCACCGCCGCGGCGAGATTGCCGCCTGCGCTGTTGCCGGTCACCGCGATCCGCGCCGCATCAGCACCGAGCTCGGCGGCATGATCGGCGACCCACGCGGTCGCGGCGTAACATTCTTCGACCGGCGCAGGGAAAGGATGCTCGGGTGCGAGGCAATAGTCGATCGAAACGACGACGCAGCCGGCATCATTGGCAAGATTTTGGCACCGATAATCGTCCATCGCGATCGAGCCGATCACCCAACCACCACCATGGAAGCTGACCGCGACCGGCAGCGGTCCCGGCAGGTCCGGTGTGTAAACCCGTGCCGGGATCGGCCGATAGGGGCCTGGGATGAGGATGTCCTCGGTCCGGGGTGGATTCTCGAACGGGATGGGCGGGGCGCTGCCGCCGCGCATCGCCCTGGCCAGCTCGAACCGGTCGGTGCCGGCATAGTCGACTTCCATCAGCGTACCCTTGGCGAGCATCGCGGCGGACTCTGTGGTCAACGGCATGCACCCTCTCCTTTTCGGTCCAGCATCCGGCCGCTCTTGACTGTTGTGGCGGCTCTCGCGAACCTCCTATCCGACGAGCCAATGATCAGATCAAGCGGGAGAGCGAACCAGATGACGACGGAAACCTTTGATGTCGTCGTGGTTGGCGCCGGAATGGGCGGGATCTACGCCCTCCACCGCTATCGCGAGCAGGGGCTCAAGGTGCTCGGGCTCGAGGGTGCCCCCGGTGTGGGGGGTGTGTGGTTTCACAATCGCTATCCCGGCGCGCGGGTCGATCTCGAGAGCGTCGACTATTGCTTCTATTTCTCCCAGGAGATCTTCAACGAGTGGACCTGGACCGAGCGCAACGCCTCGCAACCCGAGCTGCTCCGCTATCTCAACTTCGTCACCGACCGGCTCGATCTGAGGCGGCTGATCCAGTTCGAGACATGGCTGACGGCGGCGCAGTGGGATGCGGAGAGCGCCGAATGGGCGCTGACCACCAGTAGCGGCGCGCAATTCAGGACGCGCTTCCTGGTGATGGCGACCGGTAATCTCTCGGCGGCGCGCGCGCCCGCCTTCGAGGGGCTCGACAGCTACAAGGGCGAATGGGTCCGCACCTCGCACTGGCCCGACCGCGAGGTGAAGATTGCCGGCCGCCGGGTCGCGGTGATCGGCACCGGCTCGTCGGCGGTCCAGGCGATCCCGGTGATCGCAGAACAGGCAGAGCATCTCACCGTCTTCCAGCGCTCGCCCAATTATTCGGTGCCCGCCTGTAACCGTCCCGCCGATCTCGCCCGCCTCGACGAGATTCGCGCCCGCGTGCCCGAAGTCCGCAAGGAGCTGTTCGCGACGGTCGGCGCGTCGAACGTGATGCTGCCGTCCGCGCCGATGGCCGATTATGACGAGGCCGGCATCCAGGCGCGGCTCGAGGCGCAGTGGAACAGCGGCGGCCACGGCATGAGCTATTTGTTTGCCGATCAGGGACGCAACGAGGAAACCAATTTTACGGTGGCCGAATTCGTTCGGAACAAGATCCGTTCCATCGTCAACGATCCCGAAGTGGCCGAAGCGCTGTGCCCCTATGATCATGCGATCGGTACACGGCGGCTGTGCGTCGATACCAACTATTATGCGACCTATAATCGCGAGAATGTCAGTCTCGTGAATGTCCGCGACAATCCGATCGCCCGGATCAGCGAGACCGGTATCGTCCTCGAGGACGGGCAGAGCATTGATGTCGACCTGATCGTCTTTGCGCTCGGTTTCCACCCCTTTACCGGTGCATGGGACCGGATCGACATCCGCAACGAGAAGGGCGAGGCCCCGACCGACCAATGGCGGCAGGGACCGAAAACGCTGCTCGGACTGGCGACCAACGGCTTCCCCAATTTCTTCTTCCTGACCGGACCGGGAAGCCCCTCGGTGCTCGCGAATCTCTTCCTGATGAACGAATATCACGTCGATTGGGTCGGGGATCTGATCGCGCATATGGATTCCAACGGCTATCGCGCAGTCGAGCCGACCGTAAAGGCGCAGGAGCGCTGGTCGGCTCATGTTGCAGAGGTGGCGGCGCCGACGATCCGGCTGAAGACCAGGAATTACATGGTTCACCGCAACGAGGATGGCAGCGGCGTCTTCATTCCCTATATTGGCGGCTTCAAGCGGTACGCCGACCAGGCCGACGCGGTCGCGGCGGAAGGATATCCGGGCTTCATCCTGTCCTAGGCGGTCAAACGCAAGACGCTGAGACCGCTATAGCTGTGGCAGTGGGGGAGCCCGCGAACGACGACGGGCATTGCAAAGGGACGGGACGGAAATGGCCAGGCAGGAACTGATCGACGCCAGCGACGCAACGATCGAGGACGCGATCAAACATGCGGACATGCTGGTACTGCGCGGCTTGCTCTATCAGCTGACCGGCGACGAGGAGGTCGCGGCGATTCCGCATGACAAGGTGTCGATGGGCTTTCGCGGCATGGTCCCTGCGATCGTCAATCCCGATCATGTCGCCCTGCTGCGCAAGAAGGCGTTCGATTTCATCAAGGCCTATCAGAAGAGCGGTGCGGGCGAGATCTCGATGGGGCCGGAAGAGCGGCTCAAGCGCAGCATGGAGCTCGCGATCGGCGACACCATTCCCGACAATGACGTTGCGATGTGGACCGAGCAGCTCGGCCTCCATCCGATGGTACGAGGCCTCAACTGGCGTGAGCAGCCGACCGAGGACACGCTCAAAGGCTTCAAGGTCGCGGTGATCGGCGCGGGCATGGGCGGGCTGATGGTGGCCGTTCAGCTCAAGCGCGCCGGTGTCCCCTTCGTGCTGATCGAGAAGAACGACGGGGTCGGCGGCACCTGGTACGAAAACCGCTACCCGGGCGCGCGGGTCGATTCACTCAGCCGGATCTATTTCAACGCGTTCGGCGCCAATTTCGAATGCCCTGCATCCTTCTGCCTCCAGCAAGTCCAGGAAGCCTATTTCAACTGGGTCGCCGATCATTTCGACATCCGCGGCGACATCGTTTTCGACACCGAGGTGAAGACGATGCACTGGAACGAGGCGAGCCAGATCTGGGAGATTGGCGCGGTCGGCCCCGATGGCGATCGTCAATGGAAGGTCAACGCCGTGATCAGCGCGGTCGGCTATCTGGCCCGGCCCAATGTTGCAGAGATTCCCGGCGCCCAGAGCTTCGAGGGTCCCACCTTTCACACCGCGCGCTGGCCGCAGGATCTCGATCTCACCGGCAAGCGGGTCGCGTTGGTCGGCAGCGGCGCCACCGCCTATCAGTCGACGCCCGTCATCGCCGCGCAATCGAAGAAGCTCACCCTGTTCCAGCGGACGCCAAGCTGGTGTTTCCCGGCGCCGGGCTATCTCTCGGACTATCCGCTCCAGGTCAATTGGCTCGACCGCAACTTCCCCTATCTGGTCAATTTCGTCCGCTTCAAGGCCAGCTGGCAGACCCGCGCCGAGAGCCTGCTCGATGCGGTGCTGATCGATCCCGGCTTCAGGCATGATTTCGCGGTAAGCGAGGCCAACAAGGGCTTGCTCGACATGTGCATGGCATTGCTCGAGCGGAAGTTCGGCCATGATCCCGATCTGCTCGCCAGGATGACGCCGCCGACCCCGCCGCTCGCGACCAGGCCGGTGCTTATCGATCCCGAGAACAGCGTGTTGGACGCAATCGCCAGCGGCGCGGTCGATCTCGTGAGCGATGCGATCGAATGCATCACGCCAAAGGGCATCCGCACCGTCGACGGCAAGGAACGCGAGTTCGACGTGCTCGCGCTGGCGACCGGATTCAAGGCCAATGATTATCTGTGGCCGATGGATATCCGCGGCCGCGGCGGGCGCACGCCGGGCGATCTCTGGGCAAAGGATGGCGCCCGCGCCTATCTCGGCACGATGCTGCCCGGCTTCCCGAATTTCTTCATGATCTGCGGGCCGAATATGAACCCGATGAGCACCGGTCTCGGCATTGTCGATTTCCAGGAGATGGCGGCGCGCTTCGCCTTCGGCTGCATTCAGGAGCTTATCCTCGAAGGGAAGAGCTCGATCGACCTGACCGACGAGGCCTATGATCGCTTCGCAGCCGCGGTCGACGCCGAGATGGCCAGGATGGTCTACACCGATCCGCGCGTGCAGAGCTATTACCGCAACAAATATGGCCGCTCGTCGGTCAACAACGTCTTCCACGTTCGGCTATTGTGGAACTGGACGCGCGACCCCGCGAAACCCGATGAGAAGATCGCCGCGCAGGCCAATGGCGCGATCCGCCCGTTCATCGGCGATGATCTCGTGATGCAATGACCAGAAAAACAAAGCTTAGGAGAGACGTGTGACGCTCACCCTGGAAGGCCTCGACGCACGGCTCAGACATCTCGAGGATCTTGACGCGATCAAGACGACCCGGCTCAAATATCACTGGGCGATGAACGAGGGCATCTACGATGGCCTTGCCGACATCTATACCGAGGACGCCTATATCGACTTCGATGGCATCACCAGCATGCGGGGCCATGCGGCGGTGATCGACGCGCTCGCCCGGCTCGGTTCGCGGGTGGATTTCATCAAGCAGTTTCCGAGCTTCCACATGGTCGAGATCGACGGCGATGAGGCGACCGGGGTCTGCTATCTGGATGCGCGCTACGCCGACAAGGGCAAGAGCATCATGGCCTGCGTCAAATATGACGACAAGTTTCGCCGCACACCCGAAGGCTGGAAGTTCAGTGAAATGCTCGTGACGATCTATTTCAACGTGCCGATCGATCAGGGCTGGGCGGGAGCGAATCTGAAGACGATCGACAAGCTCGATCCGGCCTAGGCTGCCTCGGTCGCCCCGCTCCCGGGCTATGGCTCAGGATTTATCGAGGGTCGCCATCCCCCGCGCGTCATAGCGGGCGCCGACCCAGGCGGTCTTGGGCAGAGCGCGATCAATCTCGGCAAGATCCTCCGTCGTCAGGATAATATCGGCTGCGGCCATATTCTCGTCGACGCGGTGCAGCCTGGTCGTCGCCGGAATCGGGACGATCTGGTCATGCTGGTGAAGCAGCCATGCGAGCACGAGCTGGCCCGGCGTGTAGCCTCTCGCTTCCGCGATCCGCCTGAGTGCCGCGGCGAGGTTGCGGTTGGTTTCGAGCGCATCGCCCTGCCAGCGCGGCATGTTGCGGCGAAAGTCGGTCGGAGACAGTTCCTCAAGGCTGGTGGCTGAGCCGGCGAGAAAGCCGCGACCCAACGGACTGAACGGCACCAGGCCGATGCCCAGCTCGCGGCAGGTCGGAAGCACCCCATCTTCGACGTCGCGGGTCCACAGCGAATATTCGCTTTCGATGGCGGTCACCGGGTGGACGGCATGGGCGCGGCGGATGGTGTTGGCGCTTGCCTCGCACAGGCCGAAGAAGCGGACTTTGCCCGCCTGGACCAGCTCGCCGACTGTCCCCGCGACATCCTCAATCGGTACATTGGGATCGGTGCGATGCTGGTAAAGCAGGTCGATCGTCTCGATGCCGAGCCGCTGCAGCGACGCGTCGCACACGCGCCGTATTTGCTCAGGCCGGCTGTCCGAAGGATAGGGGCGAGGGCCGCCCGGCGTGATGTTGTAGCCGAATTTGGTCGCGATCTGGATCTTGTCGCGAACTCCCTTCAGCGCCTTGCCGACCTGTTTCTCATTCTCCCAGGGGCCATAGGCCTCGGCGGTGTCGAAGAAGGTGACTCCATTGTCGAGCGCGCGATGGATGATCGAGACGGTCAGCGCCTCCTCCTGGCCCGCCGCGCTCGTCGGGCTCGACAGGCACCCAAGGCCGATCGCCGAGACCTCGAGACCCTGGCTTCCCAATTTTCGCCTGTGCATTTACTCTGATCCTCGTCCCGCCGGTCGCTGCGGCAAGCTTATCGCGCTTTTTTAACCGGTTGCGCTTGACCGTCATTGCCATGGAGCCCTTCCCTCGGGCAGCATCGAATCCGTACATGACCATGCCGAAAATGGGAGAGGCAATGATAACCAGGGCAGAGACCGTCGCGAGCGGGTTCGTTTTTCCTGAATGCCCGCGCTGGCGCGATGGTGCGCTGTGGTTCGCCGACTGCCATGACGGCAAGGTGATCCGGCTTGCCCCCTCGGGCGAGGTGCTCGAAAGCTTCGATCTGCCCGGCAAGCCGGCGGGGATCGGCTTCCTTCCCGACGGAGACATGCTGATCGTGTCGATTGGCGATTTGTGCATCTACCGCCGCGATTCCGCCGGCGCGCTCTACCGCCACGCTGACCTGTCCGGGCTCCATCGCCATCACACCAACGACATGGTCGTTGACCATCAGGGCAATGCCTATGTCGGCGAGATCGGCTTTAACATGGCGACCGAGCAGCCCCGGCCCACCGCGATGGCATTGGTCCGCCCCGATGGCTCGGTAGAGGAAACCGGCCGGCCGATCCTGACCCCGAACGGCGCGGTGATCACCCCGGACGGCAAGACCTTCATCGTCGCCGAATCGCTCGGCCGCCGGCTGACCGCCTATGACATCGGTGCCGATGGCAGGCTGAGCAACCAGCGGCTGTTCGCCCAGCTTGAGGAGATGGAAATCCCCGATGGCATCTGTCTCGACGCCGAAGGCTGCATCTGGTCAACCGCGCCGTTCACCAACTCGGTTCTTCGGGTAAGTCCCACCGAGGGCGTGGTCGAGCGGATCACCTTCGACGACACGCGACCCTATGCCTGCATTCTCGCCGGTGAAGATGGCCGCGACCTCTATATCTGCTGCGCCCCCGACCATGATCCGGCGAAGACGATGCCGCTTCGGGCCGGGCAGATGCGGCGGCTTCGCGTGGCGGTGCCGGGGGCGGGGCTGCCCTGACGCCTATTCCGCCGCAATCGCGGTCGGATGCACTGCGCAGGCGCCGTCGAGATCGAGCACATGGACGATCCGGCCGGTCGCGATCCAGGTGTTGATGCTGTAGGTCAGATCGGCGATCTCGCCGTCGTCATAGGCAGCCTTGAGCGCGTCCCAGAAGGCGTCGTCATAGGGCAGCGGCTGGGGCGAGAGCGCGATCCGGTCGGCATAGTCGATCGCAAGCCGTTCGCGGTCGGTGAAAATCGGGTCGGTCCGCCAGTTGTGCACCGCGCGATAATAATCCTCAGTCGGCGCCTCGCCGCGGCCGGCGCTGTTCGGCGCCTCGTCCGAATCCATCGCCTGCAGCGCCTGCTGGAGATCGGCGGCGATGCGATAGCCCTGGCACATCAGGCAGCCGTTGATCAGCGCGATCCGGAACCGCGCGCCCTCCGCCTCGCGGAAGCTCAGCGTCGTCTCCTGGTAGACCGCCATGCTCAAAGCTTCCATCGCCGCGGCCATGCGTGGCCGGTAGACATGCGGGATGATCGCATCCTGGCGGCCCGGCGGCTGGAGAACGGGAATGCGCATGTTGTGATCCTCTCGCTCGGATATCTGGAGGAGCAGAGTATAGCGTGCCCGGCCGTTCAGCGTCTTGATCGATTGGGCCGATGCCGTCTGGTCCGAGAGGTCAATGCCTTGTCGGCTGCCTGAGCTTATGATGAGCCCGAGAACGATTCGGTGAGGGGTGAGAATGGAGAAGGATCTGGCAGGCAAGACCGCGCTGGTGACGGGCGGCGGGCGTGGTATCGGCGCGCGGATCGCCGAACGGCTGGCGGCGGCGGGCGCGATCATCGCGGTCAATTATGCGGGCAATGCCGTGGCGGCGGAGGAGACCGTCGCCGGCATCGTCGCGGCGGGAGGCCAGGCCTTTACCGCGCAGGCGAAGCTTGGTGCACCGGGTGAGATCGAGAAGCTGGTGGCGCAGCTCGACGAGGAGTTTGCGCGGCGGACGGGCAATAGCGGCCTCGATATCCTGATCAACAATATCGGCGGCGGCGGTTACATGACGATCCGCTCGACCACTATCGAGCAGTTCGAGCGCCTCTTCACCCTCAACATCGGCGGGCCTTTCTTCCTGACCCAGGCACTGATCGACCGGTTGCGCGACCAGAGCGGGCGTGTGATCAATATCTCCTCGGCCGCGTCGCGGCTCGCCGGCACCGATTTCATTGCCTACAGCATTCTCAAGGCGGGCGTGGACATGTTCACCCGGGTGCTCGCCAAGGATCTCGGGCCCCGCGGTATCACCGTCAATTCGGTGGCGCCCGGCTTCGTCAAGGGCGACACCTATGAGGAACTCGTTCCTACCCAGGAGATCGAGGACCAGATCTGCGCAAACACTCTGCTCAGGCGGATCGGTCAGCCCGAAGAGATAGCCGACTTCGTCCACGCGCTGGTCGGCGAGCCGGGCCGCTGGGTCACCGGCCAGAATATCGAGGCGAGCGGTGGCTTCCTGTTCTGAAGCCGCCTGCCCGTTCGTCCGGAACTAGCGCCGTCCGCGCACCAGTTCGCCCGGGCGGGCGCCGGTCGCGATGTCGTCGCGGCGGATGATCGTGCCGCTGACGATCGTCGCCGCATAGCCGCGCGCCGCCTGGGTCACCCGCTTGCCACTGGCGGGCAGATCATGGGCAACATGGGGCGGGAGGGCGTCGAGCTTGTCATAGTCGATCACATTGAGATCGGCCTTGAGCCCCGGCGCGATCAATCCGCGATCGGTGAGGCCGATCGCCTGCGCGGGTGCCTGGGTGATCATGTGGACGGCTTCGGCGAGACCGAGCCGCGCGCCCTTGCGGTCGCGGGTCCATTCGCTGAGCAGGTAGCTCGTATAGGCGCCGTCGCAGATCATGCCATAATGCGCGCCCGCATCGGCCAGGCCGATGATCGTATTCGGATCGCGCAGCATGTCGGGGATGAAATCGAGTGATCCGCTGACATAGTTGGCGAATTGCAGGATCAGCATCGCCTGCCCGTCCTGTTCGAGCATCATGTCATAGGCGAGCGCGAGCGGATCGATCCCCTGTCGACCGGCGACCGCGGCGAGGCTCGTCTCCGCGGCCGGCTCGTAATTGGGCGGATCGCCCAGCGGGAAGACCTGCGCAAATCGGCGGCCCATTGCATAGAAGGGCAGGCCGATGTCGATCGGTTCCTCGGTGAGCAGCTTCGCGCGGAAGGCGGGATCGCGCAGGATTGGCAGCTTCGCCTCGATCGGCAGGTGGGCGATTTCGCGATAGCTGGGGCACAGGCAGAAAGGGTGGACCGACAGGTCGAAGCTCATCAGCACCGCATGCATGCGAGGATAGACCTGCGCCTTGATGTTGCTGCCGAGCGCATTGAGCCGCGCGACTTCGGCCATTTGCTTGCGCCAGCCATCGGCATCAGGCGCCTGCTGGCCGAGCGAATACATCACGCTGCCCCCGGTGGTCCGCACGATCCGGTCGAGCACCGCGAGGTCCTCATTGACGTCGCGTCCGGCGACACCGCTCAGCGGGCCCTGCCAGACGCCGCCGCCGCTGTCGCGGACCGCGCGGGCGAGGGTCTGCAGTTCATCTTCCGAGCAGCCGAAGGTCGGCACATAGTCGCCGTCGCGGGTGCGGTGCGAAAAGAGCATCGAGCTGGCCAGCCCGAGCGCGCCGGCGCCGAACGCCTCGCGGGTGATCTGGTACATCTGATGTAGGTCGGCCTCGGTCGCCGGCTCGCGATTGGCGCCGCGCTCTCCCATCACATAGACGCGCAGCGGCATGTGCGGAAAATAGGCGCCGATATCGATGTCCCGCCGCCGTCGGGCGAGCGCATCGAGATATTGCGGGAAGGTCTCCCAGTCCCAGTTCAGTCCTGCGGCCATCACCGCGCCGGGGATGTCCTCGACGCCTTCCATGACCGCGATCAGCAATTCCTCGTCGCCGCGGCGGCAGGGAGCGAAGCCGACCCCGCAATTGCCGATCACCGCGGTGGTGACGCCATGCGCCGAGGAGGGCGCCATTTCCTCCGCCCAGAGTGCCTGGCCGTCATAATGGGTGTGGATGTCGAGGAAGCCGGGGGTCACGATCTTGCCCCGGGCATCGATCTCGTCGGCGCCCTTTTCGGTGATGCGGCCGACCTGGGCGATCTTGCCGCCGGAGATGCCGATATCGGCCTCGCGCGGTTCGGCCAATGTGCCGTCGACGATCGTGCCGCCGCGAATGATCAGGTCCAACATGGCAGTCTCTCCTTTGCGGCAATCGTCCACCGTGGCGATCGGCCGTGCAACCCGAAAATGAAACAGGGTCCCAAAAAGAAGGGGCGCGGATGGCTGGCATCCGCGCCCCCGATCTGGTCTCGCCGGTCGTTTCGAGCCGGCGAGGTTCAGGCAGTGATCAATATTTGAACGATGCCTGCAGCACGAGCTCGCGCGGCCGGACCGAATAGGAGGTGATCTGACCGGCAGGGCTGAACACCTTGTCGTTGCTGATCACCCGAATATATTCGTTGGTCAGGTTGCGGCCGAGCAGCGCCACTTCCCACTTGTCGTCCTCGGCGCCGAGCTTGAGGCTGGCATTCAGCCGCCAGAAGGCCTTCTGATCGGCGTTGAAGTCGCCGGTCTCGCTGGTCACATAGGAGCTGGTGTGGATGGCCTCGCCGCCCGCACTGATCTTCAGGCCGCTGCCGACCGGCTGCGAATAATCGAAGCCGCCGGAGAAAGTGCCCTTGGGAGCGCGCGGCAGCTGCTGACCGGAACGGTCATAGCCGGTGACCGGGTTACAGGCCGGCTTGCCCTGAAGCAGTGCCGGGCATTGCGCGTTGCGGAAGTCGGTGAACTTGCCGTCATTGTACGATGCGCCACCATGCAGGCTCAGCTCGGGAGTCGCCTGCCAGACAATCGAGGCTTCGGCACCGCGGGTGCGGGCCTTGCCGGCGTTCTTGATGAAATAGGCGACCAGCGCGGCATCGAAGCTGGTCAGCTGGAGGTTGGAGAGCTTGTAGTTGTAGATCGTCGCGTCGATCCGGATAGTGCGATCCAACAGTTCGGCCTTGACGCCCGCCTCGAAGCCCTTCGACTTTTCAGGGTTGAACTGCAGAACCTTGCTGGCATTGGGATTGGCCGGCGTGTTGATATACACCTTCGAGATCGTCGCCGGGGTAGAGATGCCGCCCGACTTGTAGCCCGTCTTGTACGCGACATAGAACATGGTGTTGTTGGTCGGCTTGTAGCGCACCGTGACTTCTGGCGACCAGTTCGAGAACTTCTTATCATTCTGCACAGTCTGGCCGACCGCTGCGAGGCCGAAGGCCTTACCCAGCGCGCTCAGATATTGGGTCGCGCCGAGGGTGTGCTTGGATTCATGCGTATAACGCACGCCGCCCGACACTTCGACTTCCTCGATGACCTTCCACTTGACCTGGCCGAACCCCGAATAGGTCTTGCCCGTGTTGTGGTAATTGTCCTTGAACGTATAGGTCGAACCGCCATTGGCCGCATCGAAGCCGATGAAGCCGAGGATCGGCTGATAGCTGTTGTAGCGCTTGGCCGATTCGAAGAAGCCGCCGGCAACGAAGTTCAGCGGACCATCATAGGAGCTCTGCAGGCGCAGTTCCTGGGTGAAGGTATGACCGCGCTCGAGTGGGGTACTGGTGACCGTGCTGTACGAGTCCTGGCTGGCGTTCGAATAGTTGGCCGAATAGATGTTGGTGTAACCGGTGATCGAGGTCAGCGACAGCGGGCCCATCGTGTAGCTCATGTTGAGCGCGCCGATATAGGTGCGGACCTTGAACCAGGATTCGCCGCCGAACTTCGAAGCCAGCGGCCAGTTTGCGAGAAACTCCTTGGGCAGCTGACCGCGCGATGTGCGGTGGTCGAGCTTACAATCGCTGTTCGGGTCGACGATCTGCTTGCCGAGGCCAAGCGCCAGGGTAGAGAGCTTGCCTGTGGCGGCGCCCGGCGATCCGGCGACGCAGAAGGTCTCGGGCGAGTCGAGGCTCTTGCCCTTGGCTTCGTTGGCGGTGAACTTCAGGCTGGCCGTGAAATCCGAGGTCGGCTGCCATTTCAGCGTGACACGGCCAACGAGCTGCTTCTGGTCAGGGCCATGGCTATAATTCGCACCGGGCGTGTTGAAACCCGGATAGCTGAGGCTCGGGCCGGCGGGCACGACGTTGTCGAACCATCCCTTGAGGTCCGAATATTTGACGGCGACACGGAAGCCCAGCGTCTCGCTGAGTGGGCCGGCGACATAGGCCTCGACGAACTTTTCCTTGGCTTCGGTTTCATAGCCGACCGTGCCCTTCGCGGTGAGGTCCGCAGTCGGATCGGCCGAGGTGATCGAGATCACGCCGGCGGGGGAGTTCTTGCCGAAGAACAGCGCCTGCGGGCCCTTGAGAACTTCGATCTGCTTCAGATCGAACTGGGCCGACGACAGGAAGTGGCCGCGACCGATCGGAACGCCGTCCGAGTTGAGGCCGACCGACTGTTCGAGGCCCGGATCGAGGAAGGAGGTGCCGACGCCGCGGATGCTGATCGAGCCGCCCGTGCCCGAACCGGCGGCTGCGATGATCAGGTTCGGCGTCATCTGCGCGACCTGGCTAAGGTCGGTGACGTGGGCCTTCTCGATCATCGCGGATGAAAGCGCGGTGACCGCGACCGGCACGTTGATCAGCTTTTCGCTCGAACGGCGGGCGGTAACGACGATTTCCTCGAGGCCGCGAGCGGGTTCTGCGGCAGCCTGCGGCGCTTCCTGCGCCTGGGCGAACGAGGGGAATGCGAGCGCGCTGGACGCGAGCATAAGCGCGGTGAATTGTCTGCTAAAAGTCATGAGAACCTCCCCGGATCCTGAACCAAGATAGTCGCCGGTACATGGCGATCGGCTATTGTGCGCAGATCGCATGCAGGATGGGTCCACGGGCGTCCAATAAGATTTCGATATAGGGCTATGTGCAACGAAAACGTGGTTGAAAAGCCACAGTTTGCTGAGCGCCGCCAGCGTTGCCGTTCACAGCAAGGCCGTATAGAAAATCTTTAACAATCAGATCGCTGCCGAGGGGAGAGGGCATGAATAAAGGGCGAGTGGGCAGGATCGATGCGGGCCGGATTCGCAGCAGCCTCCTCTTTCCGTTGGGCCTGGTCGCCGGTGGGCTGCTGTTGTCGAGCGCGATGGCCAATGGCGCGGCCGATCCCTCCGGGTTGGGTGGGGCAAGCGCGAACTGGCCCGATACCGGCGGCGCGCCCGACGAAAGCGGCTATAGCCGGCTCGATCAGATCAACTCCGCCACGGCTGCGCGTCTCGGCCTCGCCTGGTCGCTCGATCTGCCCGAGGAAAAGGGCGTGCTTGAGGCGACTCCGATCGCGGTCGACGGCATGCTCTATTTCACCGGCAGCCATGGCGCGGTCTATGCGGTCGACGCGCTGAGCGGGGCCCTGCGCTGGCGCCATGATCCCGAGGTGTGGAAGGTCAATCCCGCCAAGCTGCGCAACGTGCTCGGCGTCAACCGGGGCGCCGCTTATGCCGGCGGGCGGATCTTTTCGGCAACGCTCGACGGGCGGCTGATCGCGCTCGACGCGAAGAGCGGGAAGCTGCTCTGGTCGGTCGAGACGGTGACGCCCGCATCCTTCTACACCGTCACCGGCGCTCCGCGCGTGTTTAACGGCAAGGTCATCATCGGTAATGGCGGCGGCGATGCCGGTTCGCGCGGCTATGTCACCGCTTATGACCAGCAGACCGGAAAGCAGGTCTGGCGCTTCTACACCGTCCCCGGCTCGCCCGAGGAGAATAAGGGCGACGAGGCGATGGAGCGCGCCGCTAAGACATGGAGCGGCGAATATTGGAAAACCGGTACCGGCGGCACCGCCTGGAACGCCATGACCTTCGATCCGGAACTCAACCGCATCTATATCGGCACCGGCAATTCGGGCCCCTATGACCCCGAAGTGCGCAGCCCCGGCGATGGCGATAATCTCTATCTGACCTCGATCGTCGCGGTAGACGCCGATAGCGGCAAATATATCTGGCACTATCAGATGAACCCGCGCGAAGCCTGGGATTACAAGTCCACCGCCAACATCATCACCGCGACGCTGACAATCGGCGGCAAGCCGCGCAAGGTGCTGATGCAGGCGCCGACCAACGGTTTTTATTATGTCATCGACCGCGAGACCGGAAAGCTTCTGTCGGCCGAGAAGATCGGCAAGGTCACCTGGGCCTCGCATATCGACCTCCAGACCGGCCGCCCGGTCGAGGCCCCCAATATCCGCTACGAGACCGGCGAAGTAGTGCTGTGGCCGGGCGTGCTCGGGGTGCACAACTGGCAGGCGATGGCGTTCAGCCCGAAGACCGGCCTGGCCTATATCCCCACGATCCAGCTCGGCATGCGCTTCACCCGTGTCAAGCCGGGGCCCGGCATCCTGTCCTTCGGCGGTATCCAGGAACAGGTCGTCGTCGACGAGAATGACCCGGACGACGCCAAGGGCGGGCTGCTCGCCTGGGATCCGGTGGCGCAGAAGGCGCGCTGGAAGATCCGCCAGGACTGGATCACCCATGGGGGGGGGCTGGCGACGGCGGGCGGCCTCGTTTTCCAGGGGACGGCGGAGGGCTGGCTGACCGGCTATGATGCGGCAACCGGCGCGCGGATCTGGCGCTTCAACACCGGGCTCGGCATCGTCTCGCCGCCGATCAGCTATGCGGTCAGGGGGCAGCAATATGTCGCGGTGCTGGTCGGCCATGGCGGGTCGAACATGATCGGCGGCAACATCAACTATCGCGGGTGGAAATATGGCGCTCAGCCGCGCCGGCTGCTCGCCTTCCGGCTCGACGGCAAGGCGAAGCTGCCGCCGACCGCGCCGCCCGACTGGACGATCAGGGCGGTCGACGATCCGTCGATCGCGATCGACGAGGCGGACATCGCGCCCGGCCGCTTCCTCTTCACCATGCGCTGCGCGATGTGCCACGGGCTCGACGCGGTCTCAGCCGGCGCACCGGCGCCCGACCTGCGCGAGTCCGCGATCGCGGTGAACCGCGACGCCTTCCGCCAGATCGTCTTCGAGGGCGCGTCGCTGCCGCGCGGCATGCCGCGCTTCGAAATGCTCACCGAGGACGACCTTCGCCAGCTCTACGCCTATGTCCGCTCCGCGGCGCGCGAGGCGAACGGCACGCGCAAGCCCGCGGTCGGCGCCGCGCCTGCTCCGATGCGCAATTAGTATCGGGTGAATCGGGTTGAATCGTCATCCCGGCCCAAGGCCGGGATGACGATCAATTGCGTATCAGCGCTCGTCGACCTGGCCGTCCTCGGCGTGCGGATCTTCGAGGAAACGACGCAGCGAACGGTGGAAATTGCTGACCGCCCGTTCCTGGATCGGGCTCGTCCGCGATCCGACGAAGGCGCGCGACTTCATGCCCTTCTGGACTCGCGGGATATTCTCGAGATCCTGCCGGTAGATCAGCGGCCAGTCGCTGAGTTTATCGCAGAGCTGGCGGACCAGTGGCGGCTCGGCGCCCGGACCGAAGCGCGCGAGCGACCAGATGTCGAAAATGCATTGCTCGGGATCGTCGTTATAGGGCCGGAAGCGATACCAGAGCACCGCATCGATCGACGGATGGAGGAAGATCGTGTTGGGAAAGACGTGCCAGTCGAAACCCGATTGTTCCAGATAGTCCGGGGTGATTCCCTCAGGCCAGCCTGATCCGTCCTTTTCCGCCTCCTCGAGGGTGAACTGGAACAGCTTGCCCATCACTTCCGCGGCCGGATCGCCGGGTTTCGTCTCGGTGCGCAACCTCTGTGCCGCCCGATAGGAGCGCTCGCTGTACATCGCGTTGAGGTCGTGCTGCATCTGCTCGGCATATTCGAAAACCAGATCCCGGAAGTCGGTTTCCTTCGGGGCGAGCCGTGGCGAGCGCGTCAGCGGGAAGCCATTTTCCGC
>CANJRZ010000007.1 GCA_947476735.1 Sphingomonadaceae bacterium | reverse complement strand
TTAAACCACCGTCGATGATAGCCGATACCAGCGATAGAAAACAGAAAAAAGACTTTCAGGCTCCCGCTCGCTTACATTTGCAGACCAATAGTAATTTATTAAATATTTCAAATAAAAATTCTCTTAATGAAAATTAAAATGATATATCCTATGATAATTTATAGAACAATACTTCCATTTTTATAAATTATAATGACGGACTATTGATATAATTTAAATTTAAACGGCCCACAATATTATTGGAAAACCGAATTATACGTCGGCTAATAGCCTGAAATAAATTACATTTTAAATTATGGCGTGCGGCGTGCGAGGCTAGTCTCAGTCGGCGGTGCAATGAGCCTCTTCGACGACTAGTAGAGCTGCTGTGGGTCTGGCACTATATCGTGATGAGCACTGCCCCAGCCGCGTCTAGCGAACCAGAGATAAAGAAGGTTTCCGATCTCGCGAACGACTTGACCTTGGCCAGGGATAATGCGCCGTCGCAAGGGCGCGGACGGGCGATATTCCTAGTCGGCGCAGGGTGCTCGGTTTCAGCCGGCATCCCTCCAGCCTCTGGTGTGGCCAAGCACTGCGCGGTGAAGCTTGCGCAGACATACTCCAACGGTGTGTTCCAGGGTGACGACGCCGAGGCGGCACTCGAGTGGCTGCAGAAGGAGGGCAAGGTTGAGCTTGTGGGAGACTATGCGCTCAGGGGCGACGGATCGCACTGGGGAGCCCTCTACTCGCACTTCTTCGAATCTCATCTCAAATCGCCGAACCAGCAACGAGAGATCATCAACGAGATAATCGATGCCGCTAACGATAAGTTGAACTGGGCTCACGCCTGCATTGGTGAACTCGTGGCGCTGCGCTACGTCCATACAGTCTTGACGACCAATTTCGACCAACTCGTCCTGCAGGGTATCATTCGGACCGGAGTGCTTCCGGTCACGGCGGATGGCCTGGAGGCGCTCAATCGGATCACGGGAAAGCCACGCCGTCCACAGGTGGTGCACCTTCACGGCTCCATGCACACTTACAATCTGCGCAATAGCCGAACTGCACTCAACGAAACGAGCCAGGATTCTGGCGCCCTCAGCATGATCCACGGCCTGCTCCAACAATGCGACCTGCTCGTCGTAGTCGGCTACTCGGGCGGCGAAGAGGGCATCATGGAACTCCTGAGCGAGGCGACCAGGTCGATGCCACAGCTCGTGATCTACTGGGTGACTTATCAGCAGGGCCACGACAACCTGTCGGAAAACGCCAGAGCCCTGCTCTCAGGTGAGAATAAGTTCACGGTCTGGGGCGGGACCGCCGACAAGTTTTTTGGCGACTTGATGGCGGAATTACGGATCGGTCAGCCGGCATGGGTCGCGGACCCTATCGCTGTGCTGCGAGAACAGAGCGAACGCCTTCAGCCACCGGAGGAAGAGCTGGAAGGTGTTCGCATCCTGGTTGAAGCGTTCAAAGAGCGCGTCGCGTTTGCAGACCTACCAGAATCCCGCTGGCCGGAAGCCGAACAGGTAAAGGTCAAGGCCGCAGATAAGCGAGCGCGTCGCGAGTTCGCAGCGGCGCGCGAGATTTTGGAACAGATTGATCTATCCACGGACGTGGATGCTGCTCGCCTGCATGCACTGAATGCCCATTCGATGTTCGAGGAGGACTGGCAGAACGGCGTCGCCTCGCCGACCGGCATCGCCATGCTGGAGTCCGCAATCGATGAGTTCAGCACCTTGGTCGAGAAGACCGCTGGACCGACGCGGCTCGACAACATTCTCTCGCTTGCCAATGCGCTCCTCGATCTGAATGAGGCGACGCCCGATACCGACGAGAACCGAGCTGCGGGCGAGGCGGCGCTCCGCAGGGTGGTGGAAGTGGTGGAAGCCGCGCTTCCGAATTATCCGCCCGATGCGGCTTCCCTTCCAAACGCAAGGCTCAATCTGCTGCTCGCGCAAGCCCTTCAGGCGCTTGGCGAGAGAACAGAAAACGACGAGCAACTGAGTCGTAGCGAAGCCGCCTACAAGGTCGCCATAGAGGGGTTCGCTGCAAACCGGGATCCTGACGGGCGGGTCAATGATGCCAAATCGGGGCTGGCGGCGCTTTTGCAGATACAGGGGGAAAATGGCGGCGACGCGGAGAAGGTTCGGCGCGCGGTTATGCTCCATCGGGAGATGATCGACGGAGCGCGCGGTGGCGAAAGATCGAAGGAAGAGGCGGGGCCGTTAGAGAACCTTGCGGGGTCACTGCGGTCGCTCGCCTCGATGGTCGACGAGGCGGAGGCGCAGCCCTTGCTTTTGGAGGCCAAATCAGCGCTCGAACGCGTCGTCGTGGCATATCGAAGCGAAGGGGACCTCGAAAGGGAGCAGGCTGCAGCACACAGTCTGGCTGAAGTAGACGACGCGATCGCAGCGCTGAGCTGAAATGTTACGCGCCGCACACCGACCGGGGCACCAAGCTCATGCTGGCCATCGCATTATTGCTTCGTTGCCATAGCGGGGGAACTGGAATTCCACGTTCGCCGTCCAGGGGCGGTCGATTCGGATAAACTGACGACGGCTTTCAGGGACCGATGAAGACGGGTGGAACGGCAAAATTTGGGCGCGAACCGGACATCTTGCGCGGATGGCAACCCGCAGTTTTTAGACTGGATTTCGTTGTTGCAGGCCCTTCGATGCAGCAACTCGTACCCCGGTGCATGCCACATTCTCTTGGTATTCTGTCGTCTCCGGATTGCAGATTGGGCCATCGCAAACGTTAATCTGCAATAATGCGCATTTTAGACCGGACGCGGTTTCCCGCCTCTCCTCCTTGAACTTCCTTAGGCCCCCCGGGAGCTGCGGGACGGCGGGTCAAAGACTGCCACCCTTTTCGACGTGGTGGCACACCTCACTCAGGTGAAATGGCAGAAATACCACAGGCGGAGATGTCGGCTTCTCAGAACCGGGTCCTTATGCCGACCACGAAATTGGCCGAGCCTGCCCTTTCACCATCAGCACGGGCATAGCGCGCGGTGTTACCCACCTTCCGATCGTAGGAGATGCCAATATAGGGCGCGAACTCACGTTGGATCTCATAGCGCAGCCGCAGGCCTAGCTCTGCATTTGAGAGCCCCGAGCCGGCCCGGTCTTCGGGCACGCCCTGTGCGGCAAAGTTGAGTTCGACACGCGGCTGGAGGATCAGGCGCTGGGTGAGGCGCTGGTCGTAATAGGCTTCGACACGCGCAAGCACGTCGCCCTTGTTCGACACGAACACAGCGCCCTGAAGTTCGAACCAATAGGGTGCCATACCCTCTATCCCGATGGTGGCGTAGGTTCTCGCCGGGGTTGGCCGGATATCCTGCCGCACGCCCGCCTGCAGGTTCCAGTAAGGGTCGATTGCGCGGCTGTAGAGCGCCTGGATCTCGGCGCTGTCAACGCCGCCCCGAAGCGCGCCTTCGCCTTCGGTCGTGACGACCAGACGGTTGATGTCGCCGCCGAACCAGCCTTCGCCTTCCCAGCGATAGCCGTCCCCGGCCTTGCGTGCCTGATATTCGGCGAGGTTGAAGAGTATCTGGCTGAAGGTCATGCCGCCATGCTCGCCCATCAGGGTCGCCTGCGCCGACTGCATCGCCTCGCGCCCGTAGAAGCGGTCCGCCGTGCGGTCATGCGCGATGGGCGGCACCAGCGCATTGCCGGGGGGAAGGTCGGTCCCGCTGGGCGCAGACATGTTCATCGCCGCCATGTCATGACCTGCATGATCCTGGTCGGTCTTTCTCAGGCCCGCATCCGGCATGGTCATTCCTGGCATAGCTGCGGGCGCATCGGCGGAACTCCGCGGATCGTCCATGCCGACCGTCATTCCAGGCATCGCCGCCACCGGACGGACGGCGGCGCTCGCCGGAACCTCGGGCGTGGCCTTGGCACGCGGATGCGCGCTCGCCGGTCGTGCGGCAGACCCCTTCCCGCGCTTGGAGCGCTGACGGGTGGCCCTGGGCGCCGGCATTGTCATGCCGGGCATCTGCATGCCGGGCGCCATCTGGTAAGATTGCGCTCCGGCGGGTGCGGCGATCGCCATGGCGGCGGCGAGAAAAACCGCCTTCATCCCCGCTCTCCCCCGAACGGCCGGACCTCGACGACGCGCATCATCCCCGCGTGCATGTGATAGAAGAAGTGGCAGTGGAACGCCCAGTCGCCCGGAATCGCGGTGACGTCCCAGCTCACCTTACCGCCCGGCGCGACGTTCACCGTATGCTTGCGCGGGCTATGGTCGCCATGCCCCGTCACCAGGTCGAAGAAATGGCCGTGGAGATGGATGGGATGGTTCATCATCGTGTCGTTGACGAGCGTCACACGCACCCGCTCGCTGGCACGCATCGGAAGTGGATCCTTGGCCTCTGACAGCGTCTGGCCATCGAGGGACCACATATATCGTTCCATATTGCCGGTCAGATGCACCTCGATCGCGCGCTCGGGCGCGCGCACATCCGGATTGCGCTCGAGTGCCACCAGATCGCGGTAGACGAGCACCTTGTGGCCCGCATCCTCGAGACCCTGGCCCGGCTCGCCCGTGCGATCGACCGGCATTGGCGAGATCGTCTGGACGCCCGGTCCCATCACGACCTGCGGCGCATTCTTCGGATCACGCATCTTCATGCTCATCGCATGCGGCGCGGTAGCGCCCGCCGCGTCGTGATCCATCCCCGCCATCGCGGCATCGGGCTTGCTGAGGTCGATGGTGCCGCCGCCCGCGCCCGACATGTCCATGCCGGCCATGTCCATCCCCATATCCTTCATCGTCGCGACCGGGCGGCGGCGGAGCGGAGGGATCTCGGCCGCCATGCCATCACGCGGCGCGAGCGTGGCGCATGCCATTCCCGACCGGTCGATCGCCTCGCCGACGATGGTGAACGCCCGGTCCTCGGTCGGCGTGACGATCACGTCATAGGTCTCGGCGACCGTCATCTGAATCTCGTCGACCTCGATCGGGCGGACCGGCTGGCCGTCAGCAGCCACCACGGTCATCGCGAGACCGGGGATGCGGACGTTGAAGATCGTCATCGCCGACGCGTTGATGAAGCGCAGCCGCACTCGCTCGCCCGGTCGGAACAGCGCCGTCCAGTTGTCCTGTGGCCCGTGGCCATTGACCAGATAGGTATAGGCCGAGCCGGTGACGTCCGAAATATCGGTCGGGTCCATCCGCATCGCGCCCCAGTGGAGGCGTTCGGAGAGCGGCTGGTCCTCGCCGCGCAGCAGGCCGGCTAGCGTCTGCTGCCGACGGTTGAAATAGCCCGCCTGCTTCTTGAGCTTCATGAAGATCGCGTGCGGGTGCATCGGGCTGTGATCGGAAAGCACAATGACGTGTTCGCGGTCGGACGTGATCGGGTCCGCACCTGCGGGGTCGATCACGATCGGGCCGTAATGCCCCAACTGCTCCTGCAGGCCGGAATGGCTGTGATACCAGTAGGTACCCGACTGGACGATCGGGAACTCGTAGGTGAAGGTCGAACGTGGCTTTATCCCGGGGAACGAAACGCCCGGAACCCCGTCCATCTGCGTCGGCACCAACAGCCCATGCCAGTGGAGCGAGGTCTCCTCGTCGAGGTCGTTGACGACGTTAAGGCGGACGGTCTGGCCCTCGCGTAAGCGCAGCAGCGGCGCAGGCACAGTCCCGTTGATTCCGATCGCGTGGCTCTGGTGGCCGTCGATCATCATCATCTGGTGCGCGACCGTGAGCGTGATGTCGCTTCCCGACAAGCTTGGCAGCGGGCTGGTGATGCAGGAGGACACCGGCTGCGCCCAGGCCGGAAACCAGTTCGCCACTGCTATGCCCGCTCCGCCGAGAGCTGCGCCGCGCAGAAGCGAACGGCGATCGAGAAGCGAGGACCGCATGAGAATATGCCCCTGATTGCCGGTGTCGCAGGTGAATACGCACCGACACCATCAATCCCTCAGCAGTTCCTCCAATTTTGCACGAGCGCGGTACAGCCGCGTCTCGACCGCTTTTTCGCTGATCCCCAGCACCTCGGCGGTCTCGGTCTGTGAGGACCCCTCGATGGTTCGCAACACGATAACGTCCCGCAGCCTTGCCGGCAGTGCGGCGATCGCACGCATTGTGCGGCGTAATTCCTCGGCGTCGGTGACCTGCGCTTCCGGAGACGCCTGCGGGTCGACGATATCACCAGCGGCATCGCTCGGCAGCGCGAAGGACAGCATGCGCCGCACCGCGCGGCGGCGCGCCCAGTCACGGCATTTGTTGATCGCGATCCGCGCAATCCAAAGCCGAAAGGGACGCGCCTGATCGTAGCGGGCGAGCGCCGCAAAGGCCGCGACGAAGCAGGCCTGGGTCACATCGAGTGCCGCGTCGGCGTCGCCGATCTGCCCGCGCACCTGCCGATAGACCGGGTCGCGGTACCGCCGCATCAGTTCGCCATAGGCCGGTTGTCGTCCGGCCAGCGCCAGCGCGGCCAGCTCGCCGTCCGAGGAACCGGCGAGATCGAGGCTCACCGCTGCTTGGCCGTCAGTGCCTTGACGACCGCCTGGTCGAACAGCGCCGCCTGGTCGCGCCGGAGCACGCCGCGCATCGCGAAGATATGCTCAAGCGTTTCCTTCTGGAGTTCGCCCATTGCCTGGTGCGAATGGTCCACCGCCGCCTGCACCTGCGGGCCATAGCCGTGCTCGGCTTGAATGGCGTCCGCGAGCCGGGCATTGTCGGCGCGCAATTGCAGTTCCAGCGCCTGCCTGCGGATGGCGAAGCGCGCCTCGATCGCTTCGATCCGGGCCTGTTGGCGCGCATCCAGGTCAAGCTGCTGGTGCAGCAGGCTGTGCAGTTCGGTCTCGACGGGCGCCTGCCTCGCGACATAGGCTCGACCGATGAACGCCCCCGCAATCGCGGCAGCAAAGGCGATTAGTGCGACCAGCAGGAGCCGGCGGCGATCGGTCATTCGCCGCCACCCAGCAGCGTCGATGGTGCGAGCGCGGCCGGGGTGCCGAAGGGGGCGACGCTTGCCATACGAACCGGCGCGGGCTGGATCACCGATCCCGCCACGCCCACCAGCAGCGCCGTCGTTGCGGCAAGACCAAGCATTGCGGCCGACATCGACGTCGACGCCGACGTGCGCTCGGCAATATCAGCCATGACCGCCAAATCGATCGATTCAAGATCAGGATGCACCGGCATTTCGCGCAGGCGCGCCAAGGCCGCGTCAATGTTGGTCATCTCTATTCCTCCAGGCTCATATAGTCCGTTACGCAGACCAGCCGACAATCCCTCATCGACTGGCGGCACTGAATGAGGGATCGTCCCCGCGCCCGCGTATTGGTGGATATGGATCGAAAGGACTGCATCATGCACCCAATCCGACTTGCCGCCGCCATAGCCGCCATCGCGGTCGCCGCGCCGGCGGTGTCACACCCCAAGCTCGTCGCCTCGACGCCGGCTCCGCAAGCGACGGTCAGCAATATCACGCGGGCGAGCCTGACGTTTAGCGAGACGCTGATGGCGCGGCTCTCAGGCATCGACCTGTCCATGACCGGCATGCCGGGCATGGCCAACCACGCGCCGATGAAGATCGCGGGTTTCCAGACATCGGTCGCCCCGGATGGCAAGACGCTGGCCGCGACCTTCCCCCGCGCATTGCCGGCCGGCACCTATCGGCTCGACTGGCATGCGGTCGCATCCGACACGCATCGTGTCACCGGAAGCCTGACTTTCACGGTCCGCTGAGCCGGTGAGCGACTGGCCTCTCATCGCTATACGGCTCGTGCTCTACGGCGATTTGGGACTCCTCTTTGGCATCCCGTTGTTTGGACTGTACGGGCTGACGGGCAAGGCACGGCGCAATTTGCTGTCCGTCGCGATACCCTGCGCTGCTCTGGCGGCGGGCGGATTGCTGCTGGGATTGCTCGGATTCGCGATGGTCGCGGCATCCATGAGCGGCACGACGCTCGCCGATCTCGATCCCGCCATCGTCAGGATGCTGCTGACCCGGACCAGCGTGGGTTGGTCATTCCTCGGCAGGAGCGCGGTTCTCATACTGGCGTTCGCGATTGCGCTGCGCGGTAGACCTCATTCCGTTCGAGAGCTGGTGCTGCTCGCGTCGTTCGGCGCCATCGCGGTCTCGACGCTGGCCTGGTCCGGACATGGCGCTGCGAGTAAAGGTGCCGTCGGAATGATCCATCTGGGTGGCGACATCGTGCACCTGCTCGCGGCATCGGCTTGGATCGGGGCCTTGGCCGCGCTTCTGCTGCTGGCGACGCCGCGGCGATCGCCCTCGATGGAGCGGGTCCGCACGGCCCATGCCGCGCTTGCGGGTTTCAGCACGGCTGGCATCGTGATTGTCGGCCTCGTCGTTGCGAGCGGCCTGATCAATGGCGCCTTCCTTGTGGGCGCCGGCAACATCGCCACCCTGGGCCAATCGCTCTATGGCCAACTACTGCTTGCCAAGCTTGTGTTGTTCGGCGGAATGCTGGGTTGCGCCGCGCTTAACCGCTACAGGCTGACGTCCCGCCTGGCGGATGCGATCGGGCGGGACGCGCCGGCGCAGGCGCTCGCTACATTGCGCCGCAGCATAGCCGTCGAGATCACCCTCGCTATTGCCGTGCTTGGCCTTGTCAGCTGGCTGGGCACGCTCGAGCCGCCTGCTGTTGGATCGTAATGCCTCCACGACATCGATGCGCGTGGAGCGCCGTTGTTTTCGAGATCATCCCGCCGCAACGACGCAGGTCGAACAAGCCGAGGACGGGTCATTGCCGTTCGTCAACAGAACAGGCGCGAACCCGCCGCCGGGGGTGCGCATATTGGTTGTCTGGCCTTGGTAAAGCCGCGCCGCGGCAAGCAGTACCCGGCCATCATAGGTATAAAGCCGAACGTCGATCTTGCGCTTCTGCGGCTCGCCATCGAGCCGGACAATCCGTTCGCTCGGTGCCACATAGGCCTGCGCAACATATTCGCCGCGCAGGATTTCGGTCCAGACCGACTTCGTCAGCTTATCACCCCGATAGGCCGCCTTGCTGCCATAGCCGGTGGCCGGCTTGAAGAAGAGCTGCTTGCGTTTCGCCCAGAGACGCTCGGCGGCGGCAGCAGTGACACGTTCGGTCGCCGGTATGCCTTGAACAAGCGTGTCGATGAGAAGCTGGTCGAAGCCCCACTCGCACAGCAAGCCAGGGTTGGAAAGCAGGGTCAGATCCCGTTTGTCGGCGAGCAAGGCGTGGATATGGGGGTTGGGCGTCACAACCACCGAGCCATCCAGATAGGCGCGACGCAGCGCCCCATGTTCACTGGCGTCGAGCGAGAAATCGACCAGCCGGTTGTAGACGAGGTCGATGCGCCTGCCGCCGCTGCGCAGCTCACCATCGTGATATTCGAGCTCCGAGGGATCGGCGATGATCACGCTATGGCCGTGACGCTCCAACAGACGCTGCACGAGAAGAAATTCGGGATAGAGATATTGCGCCTGAGGTTGATCGTCGACGATCGCGATCGTGGCGGGCCTTCCGCCACCGCGCTGACGGCTCCATTCCGTCGTGAACATCTGCGCGATTGCCGTCTCGAACCCCCCCAGCGAGAAACCGGGTGATTCCGGCACACAACAGGACCGCTGTGCTTGCGCGAGCACGGCGTTGAACATTGCGCCACCCGCATTGCTGTTGACCTCGATCAGCGCCGGACCGTGCGGGCCCATGTGGAAGTCATAGCCCATGAATGCGCCGTGGGGACCGAAGTCCCGGTGTGCACTCGCCGGAGCCCAGCCGAGAATCGCCGCCTGGTAGGCGGGATGCCGTGAGACCGTCTCGATTGCCGCCACGATGCGGCGCATGCCGGCGAGTTGCGCCTCGCTGACAAACACTGCGACATCGGCGAACAGATGCGGTCGTGTCTCGACCAGCCAGGAGCAAAAGGACGGATCCCCGGTTTCCTGGATCAATGCGTCGCGCAGCGCGTCGCGATCGAGCGTGTGGCACACGCAGCCGTGATTGAGACCAGTGGAGGCGGCTATGGGCGCGCTGAAAGCATTATCCTCGGCCGAATCCTGCTTCAGGCTCTCTTTCGTCTGGAGCAGATCGTCCGGACCGAGCGACTTGCTCACCTTCGCGAGACGAAGAAATTGTAGAGCGGCCCGAAGATCAGCGCGAAGTACCAACCCCAGGCAAGGCTTTCAACGAGCCCGAGGACGAACGTCCGCCAGCTCAGCAGCTCGAACCCGGGGAGGAAGATCGCAAGCGAGGAATGGCTGATCGGCAATCCCGGAAAAAGGACGTACCCGACAATACACAGCGTATAGGAAATCGCCAGGAACAGGCTCAGACTGAGGCCCAGACTGACGACTGGAATCAGATGAGGCGCGGCATGCGCCGGAGCGGGCGGGATCTTTACCATCTCAAGCGGCTCCCTGATGAGCGACGGGCACGTTGCCCATATAGGTTCGCGGTGCCGCTTCGAACTTGGTGCGGCAGTCCTCCGAGCAGAAATAATAAGCGTGCCCTTCCCAGATGCTGGACTTGGCCCCTGCCGTCGGCACGATCTTCCTGCAGACGGGATCCCGGTCCTGAGCCGGTGGCGTCCATTCGTCGTTCCCGCCAGGCGGCGCATTCCTGTGGCCGTGGTGGTGATGACCCATGACATGCGCGCCGCAGCCGAACCGCATCATCACGAAGAACATCACGGCCCAGAACAGCAGATAGCCAATCGTGCCCATCACCCAGTCCCTCCTATTGCTTCGGCATGCCGCCGGGCATGCCAGACATCGGCATTCCGCCCATCGACATGCCGGGCATCATGCCCGTTTCGTACGCGAGCAACCGGTCGGCCTTCGCCTTCTGCTCGGCCGACAGTCCGGCATAGAGTCGGACAAGCGCGGGCTTCAGCGCACGGAGATTGCCGAGGCCTACCACCATCATGCGCTCGTGTAGTTCCAATCGGCGTGTCAGCGACGGCGGTGCGCCGCTGTGACCCTTCATTATCCCCGCATGGAGTTGCCCGGCTCGCTTGGCGTTGGCGCGCAGGACATCGGCAAAAGCCTTCCATGCGACGGTTTGCGGACCGGTGATCTTCAGCTGGCTCCGCAAGGACGCGATACGCGCCTCGACGTCACCTCCCATTGGCATGCCGCCACCGCCCATCATCCCCATCATCGGCATCTTGGCGCCATCGGCGCCCATGCCGCTCATCATGCCGGAGCCGCCTCCCATGCCCGAGCCACCGCCCATCATGCTGCCCATCATGCCATCGGGCTTCGCGGTCGGAGCGGCCGGTGCTGTCGACGGCGGCGCGGGGGTTGCCGGGGCGGCGGTCTCTGCCGGATGATGCCCGGCATGGGGATCCGGAGCATTTTGCGCGCTCACCATTGCCGGCGCGGCGCCCACCAGCGCGAGCAATGCGGCACCGGTCCATATGTGCTTAGACTTGATCATATATTTTCTCCTGAGAGGGACGGAGCCCTGCCGATCGCAGCAGCCTAGCCCTTCGGTTCGGTAAGATCGGCCGGTCGCCGAAGATGCGGAAAGAAGCCGGGAACGCGCGCCATGTAGCGTCGATACTCGTCGCCATATTCGCGAAGCGTATCCTGCTCTTCATGATGGGCGAGGCGGACGTACATGACGACCAGGACCGGAAACATCGCGAGCGTCAGGAGCGTCGGCCACTGCAGCAGGAAGCCGAGCATCACGAGGATGAAGCCGACATATTGGGGGTGCCGCATCCGGGCGTAGATGCCAGCGGTTGCCAACCAGTGCTTCTGCTGAGCGGCGTGCAGCGCCTTCCATCCCACCGAAATGAGGGTGAAACCTCCGCCGATCAGCACGAAGCTCGCCAGATGGAACGGGCCAAAATGAGGATTGACCTTCCATCCGAACATCATCTCGGGCAGGTGGCCCGCATCGTGCGTGAACCAGTCGATTCCCGGGAAGCGTGATTGGAGCCAGCCTGAGAAGAGATAGATGGTCAGCGGGAAGCCATACATTTCCGCGAACAGGGCGACGAGAAAGGCGCTGAACGCACTAAAACTTCTCCAGTCGCGCGGGGTCTGCGGCTTGAAGAAGCTGAAGGCGAAAAGGATGAAGACGGCGGCGTTGACCGCCGCCAGCCCCCATAAGCCATAGCCCGTGAATTCACCGTGGTTCATCGCGGGTTTCCTTCGGATGGCGGCCATATGCCGGCTTCAGATGGCGCGGCATCGCTCGCTGTTCTGGTGCCGCCATGTCCATGCATGAAACGATGCATCACAAGGCCGAGCGGCAGAAACAGAAAGGGGATGATGCCTAAAAGATGGGCGCGGTGCTCGGTGACCAGATAATAGCCGCCGATAAGAAGAAATCCGATCAGGGCGATACTGGCGCGCCGCGGCGCGGTGTACTGATGATGATGATGATGCGGATGGGTGTCGCTCAGAGCCACGGTTTCGTTCTCCTGCAACAAGGCATTACCGTAGCGGCCGGCGCCGCGCTTTACGTATTGGTCCCAAGTGCCGAGCGCGATCGTTGACCTTAGCACAACCTCAGAATCCATATGGTGAGGCGTCGACAGGAGCTTCGCGATGAACCACGCCGAACATGACGCACATCATGACCACGCAGATAACGGACCGGGCGACGTAAAGGATCCGGTTTGCGGGATGACCGTCGATCCGAAGGCAACCGTGCACCATGCGATACATGGCGAAATCACATACGATTTCTGCAGCTCAGGCTGCCGCAGCAAGTTCGTCGCCGACCCTGACCGCTATCTCGCGCCCGCCACGCCCGCTGTATCCGAACCCGCCGCCGGCACGATCTGGACCTGCCCGATGCATCCCGAGATTCGTCAGGACCGCCCTGGCAGCTGCCCGATCTGTGGCATGGCGCTGGAACCTTTGACCATTACCGCAGAGAGTGGACCCAGTCCCGAGCTCGCCGATATGACCCGCCGCTTCTCGATTGGCCTTGCTCTGGCACTGCCGGTGTTCGTCCTCGAAATGGGCGGTCATATCTTCCCGGCAATTCATCACCTCGTGCCGATGCGGATCGCGATCTGGATTCAGCTCGTGCTGGCAACACCCGTCGTACTTTGGGCGGGGTGGCCATTCTTCGAACGCGGCTGGGCATCGGTCCGGACGCGCAACCTCAACATGTTCACCCTCATCGCGATGGGAACCGGAATCGCCTGGGCCTACAGCATGGTCGCAGCGCTCGCGCCCGACGTCTTTCCTCCCGCCTTCCGCTCGGCGGACGGCACAGTCGCGATCTATTTCGAGGCCGCCGCGGTCATCACTGTGCTGGTGTTGCTCGGGCAGGTGCTCGAGCTGCGCGCCCGCGAGCGGACATCGGGTGCGATCAAGGCGCTGCTCAACCTTGCTCCGAAGACCGCCAGGCGCATTGGTTCGGACGGCTCCGACGCCGAGGTTGGTCTCGACCAGATCGTGGTTGGCGATCGGTTGCGGGTTCGTCCGGGCGAGAAAGTGCCGGTCGACGGCGTGGTCGAAGACGGTCGCTCTTCGCTCGACGAATCGATGGTGACCGGGGAGTCGATGCCGACGACGAAGGCGCTTGGCGACAAGGTGATCGGCGGCACGCTCAACCAGACTGGCGCGCTCATCATTCGCGCCGACAAGGTCGGTCGCGACACGATGCTCGCCCGGATCGTCCAGATGGTCGCCGCCGCGCAGCGCTCGCGCGCGCCGATCCAGCGCATGGCCGATCAGGTCTCGGGCTGGTTCGTGCCGGTGGTGCTGGCGATCGCGATGCTCGCCTTCGCGGGTTGGGCGATCTGGGGGCCGGAGCCGCGCTTCGCCTATGGGTTGGTCGCCGCCGTGGCAGTGCTGATCATCGCCTGCCCCTGCGCGCTGGGTCTCGCCACGCCGATGTCGATTATGGTCGGTGTCGGGCGGGGGGCTGGGCTCGGCGTTCTGATCAAGAATGCCGAGGCTCTCGAGCGTATGGAGAAGATCGACACGCTGGTGGTCGACAAGACCGGCACGCTGACCGAGGGTCATCCGTCGGTAACGACGATCCTCGCAGCCAAGGGATTCACCGAGGATGAGGTGCTGCGCCTCGCGGCCGGCGTGGAGCGCGCCTCGGAGCATCCGCTCGCCCGCGCGATCGTCGAGGCAGCAGGCAGTCGCAAGATCGCGATTCCCGAGGTTGCCGACTTCGATTCTCCAACGGGCAAGGGTGCGCTCGGCACCGTGGAAGGCAAGCGCGTGCTGATTGGCAACACGGTGTTCCTAAGGGAGCACGGGGTCGACGCCGCAGCGCTCGCCGCGCAGGCCGACGAACTGCGTCGTGACGGCGCGACCGCGATCTTTGCCGGGATCGACGGCGTCATCGCTGGCATTCTCGCCATCGCCGACCCGATCAAGAAGACGACCGCCGAAGCGCTCGCCGGCCTGCGAGCCGAAGGCATCCGGGTGGTGATGCTGACCGGCGACAATCGCACGACGGCCGAAGCGGTCGCCCGGACGCTCGGCATTGACGAGATCGAGGCCGAGGTGCTGCCCGATCAGAAGAGCGCCGTCGTCGAGCGGCTGCAGCGCGAAGGCCGCATCGTCGCGATGGCCGGCGACGGCGTCAACGACGCGCCCGCGCTCGCTGCCGCCGAGGTCGGTATCGCGATGGGATCGGGCACCGACGTCGCCATCGAGAGCGCCGGCATCACGCTTCTCAAGGGCGACCTGATGGGCATCGTACGGGCGCGCCGGCTCAGTCAGGCGACCATGTCCAACATCCGCCAGAACCTGGTCTTCGCCTTCATCTACAATGCGGCGGGCATTCCGGTGGCGGCAGGGCTGCTCTACCCGCTTTTTGGGATCCTGCTCTCGCCGATGATCGCGGCAGCGGCGATGGCGCTGTCCTCGGTAAGCGTCGTCACCAATGCGCTCAGACTCAACCGGCAATCGCTATGAATATAGGCTATGCCTCGAAGGCGAGTGGCGTCTCACAGCGCATGATCCGCCACTATGAGAAGATCGGCCTGATCCCGGCCGCTGCGCGCCGCGACAGCGGCTATCGCGACTATAGTGATGCCGACGTTCATCGACTGCGCTTCATTGCCAACGCCCGCGATCTGGGCTTCCCGATCGAGGAAATCCGGGGTCTTCTCGATTTGTGGACCGATCGTCACCGAGCCAGCAGCGAGGTAAAAGCCATGGCGCAGGCCCGTGCTGAGGACCTTGGTCGAAAGGCCGCCGCGCTGCAGGCAATGCGCAGCACGTTGCTTGCCCTGGCAGATCATTGTATCGGTGACGAGCGGCCGGACTGCCCGATCCTCGATGAGCTCGAGCGTTAGCGCGCGGTATAGAAGACTTCCTGCTCACTGATAGATTTGGCGCCCGCGGCACATAGCAGAACCCAATTCAAGCATGGTCGCGCTCGTTAAAAGCCAGCAGGCGCAACGCGTTGAACACCACGACTAGCGTCGAGCCCTCGTGTGCCAGCACGGCCAGTCCGATGCCGAGGCCCAAAATCGTCGCCGGCAGCAAGACGGCGACAACGCCAAGGCTCATGTACAGGTTCTGGCGAATGATCCGGCTCGTCTGTCGGCTCAACCCGACCGCGAAGGGCAAATGCGCAAGGTCGTCAGCCATGAGCGCAACGTCGGCCGTTTCTAACGCAACGTCCGAACCCGCCGCCCCCATCGCAATCCCGACGGTGGCATTGGCCATCGCCGGTGCATCATTCACGCCGTCACCAACCATCGCGACCTTGTCCTGCGCCTTCAGCTTTTTGATGGCAGCGACCTTATCCTCGGGCATGAGGTCACCCCATGCCTCATCCAGACCCACCTCTTTGGCGATCGCATCGGCCACGCGCTGGTTATCGCCAGAGATCATGATCATCCGCGTGATGCCTAGCTCACGCAGTCGCGCCAGGGTCGCGACTGCGGCGCCGCGCGGCGTGTCCATCAATCCGATCACACCCAGATAGCGGTCCCCCTTCCTGACGATCATCGTCGTGCGACCCGTCTCTTCCAGCCGGACAACCTGCTCGCGCAACTCGTTGGGCAGCGGCGCTCCATCTGCCTCACCGAACAGTTTGGGGCTGCCGATGTGGACCGCCTCTCCTTCCACCACGGCCTGAACGCCGCGCCCCGTGATGCTGCGAAGGTCGGTAGCGGTGGGGACTGATGCTTCACCGAGGCGTTCACGACCGCCGGCCGCGACGGCCGCGGCGAGCGGGTGATCGCTCAGACTCTCGACAGCCACAGCAACCCGAAGCATATCGCCTTCGGTGGCACCTTCGGCTGGAACCACGTCGGTGATTCGTGGTCGTCCCTCGGTCAGTGTCCCTGTCTTGTCGAACGCGATCGCGCGTAGCGTGCCGAGGTTTTCGAGGGGGCCACCACCCTTGACCAGCACGCCGCCTCGCGCCGCCCGAGCTATGCCCGACAGAACCGCGCTCGGCGTTGCTATCGCGAGAGCGCAGGGGCTCGCCGCGACCAGCACCGCCATGGCGCGGTAGAAGCTGTCGCGAAACGGTTCATCGACCACAACCCAGGCGAACAGCAAGAGTGTGACGAGCCCCAGCACGGCCGGAACGAAAATCCGCTCGAAACGGTCGGTGAAGCGCTGTGTCGGCGATTTCTGTGCCTCAGCTTCGCCGACCATCTGCACTACCTTGGCAAGCGTGGTATCCTTGGACAGGCGGGTGACCTGTACCTCTATCGCCCCCGCGCCGTTGATCGTACCCGCGAAGATTCGATGTGCCGCCGCGACCTTGTCCGGCTGCGCCGTTGCCGCCGCCGGGTCATCGACCGGGCGCTTGTCCACCGGCATGCTTTCGCCGGTGACCGGCGCCTGGTTGACGCTCGACGTGCCCACCACCACGAAACCATCGGCCGGCATACGCTCGTTCGGTTTGACGATCGCGATGTCGCCGACCGCAAGCTCCTCGACGGGGATTTCCTGGGTCTTCTCGCCCCGTCGCACAAAAGCGGTCTGAGGGGCGAGTTCGGCGAGCGCCTCGATCGCGCGCTTGGCCCGGCCCATTGCATAATGTTCGAGCGAATGCCCCATGCTGAACAGGAAGAGGAGTAGAGCGCCCTCTGCCCAGGCTCCCAGCGCCGCCGCGCCGCCGGCCGCGACGAGCATGAGAGCGTCGATCTCGAAGCGCTTCAGGCGCAGATTCTCGATCGCCTCCCGCAGCGTGAAATAACCGCCCAGCCCATAGGCAAGGACGTAGAAGCCAATCGGTATCCACGCCGCCGCGGGAGTCAGTTTCTCCACAGCGAAACCGACAGCCGCCATGACGCCGCACGCTATGGCGAAAATGACCTCGGTGTTCGCACCCAACGGCCCGCCATACGCATGGTCATGCCCGTCGCCTTCTCCGCCTGCATCATGGCCATGGTCATCATCGACCTTGCCAGTTCCATGATCATGGCCGGTATGATCATCCGTGGTCGGGGTGGCGACGGTCGATACGCGCGCCCTTACCGGCTGGGTGCGGACACTAAGCCCCATCTTGTCAAGCAGGCGACGGACATCTTTCTCGGTGATCTTCTCCCGGTCGAAGTCCAATCGCACCACGCCTGCGGCCGAGGCGTCGGCCTCGACGATGCCGGGTGCGCGCAGCAGCCGCTCGGCGACGGTGCGCGCGCGGCGTTGGCCGGAAAGTCCCCCGACATCCCAGCGCAGATGACCAAATCGCTCGGTGATCTTCGCCCCTTCGCTTTGCGCAAGCTCGCGAATGCGCGGCAACGACAGAAGGTCCGGGTCATAATGGACGCAAAGGTTCGCCAGCGTATCGCCTTGCGGAGCGACGACGTGCGCGTTTTGAACACCCTCGCGTGCGTTGAGGTTCGCCACGAGGCGGGTTACGCAGCCATCCGCCACATCGTCGATTTCAGGTAGCAGCAGCGGCAGTTCAAGACGGAGCCTTGCGGTCATTTACCCACTCCATCGTGATTGCTTGGCCAAAGGTCATGCGCATCGATGCGCAAGCGTGCGATTGACCGTAACGCAGCAGCACGCGCAGCGTTCTCTGCGCGCGCTGCATCCTGTGCCTGGCGCTCGGCGAAGAGCAGGTCGGTCAGGTCAATGCCGCCCAGCCGGTGACCCTGGCGCAGACGGTTCGCGGCGCTTTCGCTGCTGGCACGGGCCGTCTGACTGCTCTGCCAAGCCCGCCAGTTGTTGCTCGCTTCGACATAATCGGACGTGGCGGTTTCGTGCGCAGTAAAGCGCGCGGCGATCAACTCGGCGGAGGCGGCGCGTGCCTCCGCCTCGGCCTGGCCTGCCAATGCCGAGCGATGCCTTCCACCGAGCGGTATCGAGGCGACGACTCCGGCCCCACGCTCGGCACCGCCGCGTTCACTGAACAGACGAAGGCCGATGGTGGGATCTGGAATACGATCCTTGTTGGCACGCGCGGCAAGCGTTGATTGCCTGTCGGCTTCGGCCTGCGCGCCGTGGACCTCGTGATTTTGCACGGTGACAAGGTCGCGCAACCCTTCAAGGCCATGTGCTGGTAAAACTGGCTCGGGCAAATCGGGCGCTACCACTGGAAGCGGCAACGACGGGAATTGAACCGCAAGCCGCGACTTTGCAATCTCGGCGCGAGCGCGGCCCTTCGCAAGCTCGACTTGCGCCGTTGCGCGCGCGGCGGTCGCCCTATCGTAATCGGCAACAGCGGCATCCTGCACCGCCACCTGGCGCTCAACCCCCTGCAAGGCGGATGAAAGATTGCTGACCGCAGCCTCGGCTATCTTGACCTCGGCTTCGGCGGCCAGCCAGTCGAGCCACAAATCGCTCACGAGCAGGGTGATGCGGTGGCGAACGTCGGCCGCGCGGTAATCCGATGCCGCTATTCCAAAATCACCGGCTTTACGGTCGAGGCTGGCTTTGCCCGGCAAGCGAATGGGCCGCTCCAGCGCGGCGTCATATTCGTCATATTGTCCCTCTCGGTCGATGCGGCGCCGGTCATAGGAGCCGCTCACCGTAAACTCATAGGCGCCGACACGCAGCGCTCTTGCATTTTGCCGGGCCGCGTCCGCACGGGCGAGCGCTGCCTGCACCTGTGGATGGTCTTCAATGGCGAGGGCCACAGCTTCGTCAGGCGGAAAATCAGCCGCGCTTTTGGCTAGGGCCGCGCCGGAAAGAAGCAACGTGGACAGGATGAGGATATTTCTCATGGGTCAATCCTTACCGCTGGGCTGAGCGTCGCGTTCGGCGACGGACTCGCCAAACCGCTCATAGAGCAGGGGCAAAAGCACCAGCGTCAGCAGGGTTGATGTGATCAGGCCGCCGATCACCACGATGGCGAGCGGCCTCTGGATTTCGGAGCCTGGACCGGTTGCGAAGAGCAAGGGGACGAGACCGAAAGCAGTGATTGATGCCGTCATCAACACTGGCCGCAACCGGCGCTCAGCCCCTTGTCGCACCGCGTCAGCTATCGTCAGGCCGCTTTCGCGCAACTGCCTGAAATAGGCGACCAGAACCAATCCGTTGAGCACCGCGATACCCAGCAAGGCGATAAACCCGACCGAGGCAGGCACCGAAAGATACTCCCCGGTGATCAGCAACGCGACGATACCGCCGACTGCCGCGAACGGGATGTTGGCGAGGATCAGCATCGACGCCCGGAATGAGCGTAAAGTGGCATAGAGCACGATGAAGATCAGGATCAGCGCGATGGGCAGAACCACCATCAACCGCGCGGAAGCGCGTTGCTGGTTCTCGAACTGCCCGCCCCATTCCATCCGGTATCCGGCGGGAAGCGGCACGGTCTTGGCAATGTCCGCCTTGGCTTCATCGACAAAGCCGACCAGATCGCGCCCCGAAACAAAGGCCTGAACCAGCGCGAAGCGCGAGCCGTTCTCATGCTCGAGTTTCACCGGCCCTTCGGTGCGCGTGACCTTGGCTACATCGCTGACGCGCACCATCATCCCATCGGGGCTGCGGATGGTCTGGCCGACAAACAGAGAAGGATCGCTGACCAGGGCCGGATCGCCGCGAATGACGATCGGGATGCGGCGATTGCCATCCGCGACCACGCCCGCGTGAACGCCCTCCACTTGTGCCCGCAAGGCGTCCTGCAAGGTCTGGACGGGCATTCCGGCCCGGCCAGCCGCCAGCCGGTCAATGTCGATTTGCAGATATTCAACGCTGTCATCGGCGACGGTGATGACTTCGGTGGCCCCCTTGATGGTACGAAGGCGACCCTCGATCTTGCCCGCCAATATGCCGATGGTCTTGACGTCTGGCCCAAAGATCTTGAGCGCCAGATCTCCGCGTGATCCGGTCAGCATTTCGGATACGCGCATTTCGATGGGCTGGGTGAAGCTCACCTCAACGCCGGGCATTTCCTCCATCGCCAGCCTGATTTGCTCTATCAGCCAGTCCTTATCCCGCACGCGCCACTGTTCACGCGGTTTGAGCCGCAGGAATGTGTCGGTGTCGTTCAGGGACATGGGGTCGAGCCCCAGCTCGTCGCTGCCGACACGGCCGACGACTTCGAGTATCTCGGGCACTTTCTCCATCAGCAGCTTCTGAGCGCGGAGATCACCTTCGACGCTGTGCTTCAGGTTGATGCTGGGATACTTGGCAAGCTGCATCAACACCGAGCCTTCGTCCATTGTCGGCAGAAAGGTTTTGCCGACGAAGGAATAGGCAAGCACCGCAACGAGCAACGCTCCGCCTGCCACGGAATAGACCGCGCGCTTGTTCAAAAAGGCCCAACTGAGGAGGTTGTGATAACGCGGCGACAATTGCCGCATCAGCCATGGCTCCTTGTGATGGCCATCCGTCTTGAGCCCGTAAGCGGCGAGAACCGGAACCAGGGTCAAGGCGAGGATCAGCGAACTTGCCAAAGCCAGCACGATGGTCAGGGCAACAGGGCCGAACAGCTTGCCTTCCAGCCCTTCGAGCGTCAGCAGCGGCAGGAACACAAGCGCGATGATCAGCAGCCCCGAGGCAACGGGAACCACAACTTCGCTCGTCGCCACCAGCACCCGATTGAGCTTGCTGGCATGGCTGTGTTTGGGATCGGCCAGGCGCTCGACGACATTTTCAGTGACGACAACCGCGCCGTCCACGAGCATGCCGATGGCGATGGCAAGCCCGCCAAGGCTCATCAGATTGGCCGACATGCCAAATTGCCGCATCAGGATGAATGTGACGAGCGTTGCCATGGGAAGGGCCGCGGCAACGATCAGCGAAGCGCGAATGTCGCCGAGGAAGAGCAGCAACAGGATCACGACCAGGATAGTCGCCTCCAAAAGCGCTTCCTCGACTGTGCCGACCGCGCGTCCGATCAGGTCCGAGCGATCGTAAAATACGTTGACCGACATGCCCTTGGGCAGGCTGCGTTCGATTTCAGCCAGACGGATTTTAACGCCGCCCACGACCTTGCTGGCGTCCGCCCCCTTGAGCGCGATGACCAGGCCCTCGACCGCCTCGCCCTTGCCGTTGCGCGACACCGCTCCGTATCGGGTCAGGCTGCCCGTGCTGACCGTGGCGACATCGCTGAGCCGCACGACGCCGTCAGCACGCGATTTGATGACAACGGAGCGAAGATCATCCTCGCTCCTAATCGCTCCAACCGCGCGCACAATCAGGGCTTCATCTCCGACAGATAGCCGCCCGGCACCGTCATTGCGGTTGCCGGATTCAATGGCGGCCCTCAGATCGTCATAGGTCAGGCCCGCAGTGGCCAGCGCACCCGGATCAGGCCGGACTTCGAATGTCTCGGCGTGGCCGCCCAGCGAATTGATGTCGGCCACGCCAGGAACCGTCCGCAGCGCGGGACGGATCGTCCAATCGAGCACCCGCCGCTTTTCGGCAAGGCTCTGCGGCCCTTCAAGGGTGAACATGTAAACGTCCGAAAGTGGTGTTGCGATGGGCGCAAGCCCGCCTTCAACCGATGACGGCAAATCCGCCAGAACGCCCGACAGGCGTTCGGACACCTGATTGCGTGCCCAGTAAATATCGGTGCCATCGGCAAAGTCGATGGTGATGTCGGCAATCCCGTATTTGGCGATGGAGCGCAAAATATCCTGTTTGGGGATACCCAGCATTTCCATTTCAATCGGCGTGATGACCCGGCTTTCGACCTCCTCGGGCGTCATGCCGGGGGCTTTCAGGATGATCTTCACCTGGGTGGATGAAATATCGGGAAACGCATCAATGGGGAGGTTGATGAAAGACCAGCCACCGATACCGGCCAGCGCGAGCGCGAGACCAAGCACGGCAAGCCGGGCGGCGAGCGAGACTTCGACGAGGCGGCGCAGCATGGCTTATTCGCCGCCCAGCGCCATCTTGATCTCGGTCAGCCCCGAAATCGCCACCTCTTCACCCGCCGCGAGGCCGTGCGCAATGACGGTCTCGCCGCCAGCGCTGCCGCCCACCACGACCGCGCGCTGCACAAAGCCCTTGGGCGCCTTCACGAACACCACATCGTTGCCTTCGGCACGGGTGATCGCGCTTGTCGGAACCGCGATGACTCGCTGCCCGGCTCCAGCTTCAATCGAGACCATGATCGTCTTGCCGGCGATCAGGCCGGGGGAAGCGCTAATGCTCGCCTTGGCGAGAACGCTGCGTGTATCGGGATCGATCGCAGACCCCACCGAAAGAACCCGCCCGGAAGCATTGCCGGGAAGCGTTACGGTCATTCCCGGTTTGACCAGTCCGGCCAGACGTTCGGGCAACTGTATGTCGAGCTGGTAGCTATTGCTGGCGTCGATCACGAAGGGCGCGGCCATGCCATCGACCGGGCCGCCAGTCTGGACGGCAACCGAGGATACTCGGCCACGGATCGGCGCGCGCAAGGTGATCGAACCGTCACCTCTCGCGCCCGAGATATTGAGGATACGCGCATTTTCGGAAACATCGGCTTCGGCCTGGCGCAAAGCGGCATTGGCTTCCTGCGCCCGCGCACCCGCGATCACGCCTGCGCGCACGAGTTGCTGTGTCCGGCTGGCATTGGCCCGTGCGAGGCCCAACTGCGCCCGCGCGCGGGTCAGGGTTGATCCGACCTGCAAGGCGTCCCGGCTCACCATCGTTGCCAGCGGTTGCCCGCGCGATACCGATTGCCCGGCAATCACGAACACTTGCCGGATCGCGCCGGGAAAGGGCGCTGTCACCGCAACGCGCGCTTCCGGCGGGAGCGTGACGGTTGCGGGCATGGTGCCAAGTGGAACGCCGCTTGCAATCTTCGCCGCAGCGGTTTTGACGCCCATGCGTTCCAACTGGTTCACCGTGAGGTGCTTGGGCGCGCCCTCGGGTCGTTCCTTCACCGCGATTTCGGTGGGGCTTTCAGGGCGGAGTATCCACCAGCCCGTCAAAAGCAGGAGCGCGGCGGCCGCAATCGCGGCGATCTTGATGCGCGGGTTCATTATGCGCCCGCCTTCCCTGCAAGAGGCGCGGGGGCGACTGCACCATGTTCAGCGCAAAACTGTAGTGACATTTTGGGAAAGCTCCTGACCAGACATGGAACTTCGCTGCGGGAAAATCCTCGCGCGAAGGCGTGCGGGTCAGGCGGCGGGTGGCGGGATTGGTGGCGCCGATTGCCAGGAGGCCAGGATGGCAACGAGGAGAGGGCGGAACATCGATACGCGGTCGGGCATGACCCCGAGCGTCGCTTCTGGAACGATCAGCGCCAGACCGGCTGTGCAGTGATGGTGCGGCAAGACATTCCCCGAGTCCCCACCGGAGGATCTGTCGGCCTGATGACCGTCGCGTATGCCGTCATGGTCGAAATCCAGGTCAACCTGAGCGCTCTCGGACAGGTAAACGACATCCTGCCCGCCAGCATGAGCTATGGCAGGTGACATCATGCTGGCTACCAGCAAGGCGATGACCACAAACATCCTGATGACCAGCGCGCCCATTGCCGGAGCGGTAGCAGGCGCGCGGCGATGCCGCAATTTCCTCTTCACAGCGCGGGCGCCATGCGCAGTTCGGCCCACGCCTGTGCGATGACTTGCCAGCCACCCCAAATCGCCAGCCCCGCCATCATGCCGGCGACGAGCAGGTCGGGCCAGGCGCTTCCTGTGCCGAAAACGCCAAGCGCTGCTGCAAGGACCGCGACATTGCCGATCGCGTCGTTGCGCGAGCAAATCCAGACCGAGCGCATGTTCGCGTCACCCGTGCGATAGCGGTAGAGCGAAAGCGCGACGCCCACATTCACCGCCAATGCCACCAAGCCTACCACGCCCATCGTCTCGGCCTGCGGAGAGGCAGTCGTCAGCAAGCCCCACAAGGCGGAAGCGAAGACCCAACATCCAAAGGCGAACATGGTCGCTCCCTTGACCAGTGCCGCACGTCCGCGCCAGTGCAAAGCGAGCCGCGCCACACTCAGACTGATCGCATAATTCGCCGCATCGCCCAGAAAATCGAGCGCATCGGCCTGCAACGCCCGCGATCCCGCCGCGAGGCCTGCTCCGATCTCGACCGCGAACATCACGGCGTTAAGAGCCAGGGCGATCCACAGGACACGGCGCCAGCGCGGGTCGGACAATGCCGTCTCGCCCGACTTCGCCGCACAACATTGATCGGCCATCTGGTCTCCTCGACTCCGCGATGAGACAGTCTTATGCACCCTGTAGTAACTAAAGGGTCAAGCCCCAATGGAACGAGCGCTCGCAATTGGTGAACTGGCAAAGGCGACCGACACCAAGGTCGAGACGGTGCGCTATTATGAGCGAATCGGCCTGCTACCCAAGCCCGGCCGAACGAGCGGCAATTACCGTGCCTATGGCGGTGCGGAACTCGGTCGGCTCAGTTTCATTCGCCGGGCGCGCGACCTCGGCTTCCCCATCGAACAGATACGGGCCTTGCTCGACCTCTCGGACGATCGTTCACGCGACTGCGCGACCATCGACGAGATCGCCACCGCGCACCTGCGCGAAGTCGATCGCAAGATCGCGGATCTGGCCGCGCTACGCCGCGAGTTGAGCGCGTTGGTCTCCTCCTGCGCGGGTGGAACGGTCGCGAAATGCCGGATTATCGACGCGCTCGGGCCGGACACCCCCGCCCAGCGCGGGATCGGCTGATGCCCACGGCCCTCGCTTATATCGCCTCCGCGCTCGCCGAGATTGCCGGGTGCTATGCTTTTTGGGCGTGGCTTCGGCTCGGAAAATCGCCGCTATGGCTTATTCCGGCGATGATCTCGCTGGCCCTCTTCGCCTGGTTGCTGACGCTGGTGGACAGCGCCGCCGCTGGCCGCGCCTACGCCGCCTATGGCGGGGTTTACATCTGCGCTTCTCTGGGGTGGCTCTGGATGGTCGAGGATATTCGGCCCGACCGTTGGGACTTCACCGGCTCGGTCGTCTGCCTGGTAGGGGCATCGATCATCTTGCTTGGTCCGCGTCCATGAAGCCGTAGGAGGCGAGATTTGCCCGACAAGAACGAGCATTGGGAAACGGTCTACGCCACGAAGACGGCGGACGCGGTAAGCTGGTATCAGGCGAACCCCGGCCCTTCGCTGGCGGCGCTGGAGCACTACGGCGCTCCAGCCGACACCGCTTTCCTCGATGTCGGGGGCGGGGCATCGACGCTCGTCGACCACCTATTGGAGTTGGGGTGGACGGACGTGACGGTACTGGACATCGCACCCAGCGCGTTGGAGACAAGTAAGACACGGCTCGGGGAGCGAGCCCCGCAGGTGGAGTGGGTTGCCGCCGACATCACGCGCTGGAAGCCGGCACGCGCCTTCGACATCTGGCACGATCGGGCAGTCTTTCACTTCCTGATCGAAGAGGCGGACAGGCAAGCGTACCAAGCCGCACTGCTGGCGGGGCTGAAGCCAGGCGGGCTCTTGATCATGGCGACCTTTGCCCTCGACGGCCCGGAAAAGTGCAGCGGTTTGCCCGTTGCTCGCTATGATCCGGCGCGACTCCAGGCCACGCTCGGCGATGCGTTCGAGCCTGTCGAGGCTTGGGACGAGAGCCATCAGACGCCCTGGGGTAGCGTCCAGCAATTCAACTGGTGCGTGTTTCGACGCTCCCCGATGGGCTGACCAATATGCGTCAATGCCGGTGGCGATGATGCGGGTCGGGATAATGGGCGTGACGATGAGCCATCGGCGCGTGGCGATGCGAATGGCTGTGCGGCTCGCCGGACTCCATTCCCGGAGGATGGTCATGCTGGTGGTGGCTGTCGTGCACATGCCGGTGGGCATGTTCGAACGCCACATGGGCATGCTCATGACAATGTGCTTCGGTGAGGTGCAGCCAAAGTCCGATAGCCATGAGGAGCCCCGCGCCGATGAAGGGCGCGGTCGAGAAATAAGCGCCCGAGCGGGCAGTTCCGAGATGTTGTAGCGCGAGCGCGAATATAACGAGGCTGACGCAGCCCCTTTTTTGCGCATCGCGGTCTGCACCGGATCGGCGGCGCTGAGCTTGCGGGAGCGGACTTGGGCAGCTCGCGTTCCCGACGAGTTCGATTGACTATATCCTCTCCAGGGGGATAGGGTCTATGGCATGCCTGAAGCCAAACTCCACCAGAGCCACCCCGACATCGTCAAGCGCCTGAAGCGTGCGGAGGGACATCTTCGCAGTGTCGTCACCATGATCGAGTCTCACAGACCCTGTCTCGACATCGCGCAGCAACTTCATGCTGTCGAAAAGGCCATTGGGCAGGCGAAAAAAACCATGATCCAGGACCATCTCGATCACTGTCTTGAAGATGTGATCGGTCCCCTGCCACGCGAGCAGCGCGGTTCGATCGACGCGTTCAAAAAAATCACCAAATATCTTTGAGGGGCGCCGCGGTTTCATGGACGAGACTTTCCTCATTTCGATCGCGGCGACCGGCTTCGCAGTCGCGTTCTTTCATGCCGCGATCCCGACCCATTGGCTCCCTTTCGTCCTCGCCGGTCGCGGGCAGGGATGGAGCAAGGCCAAGACGCTCATGGTCGTGGCACTTTGCGGGGGCGGCCATGTCCTCTTTACGACCGCACTCGGCATCCTGGTTGTCTGGCTCGGCATCGAAACGAGCAAATGGACCGGCAGTGTCTTCCCCTGGATCGCAGGCAGCGCGCTCATCCTGTTCGGACTCTACTATCTCATCCGCCAGGCACGAGGTCATGGACACGGCCATAGTCATTTCGGCCCGGCAGGCGGTCATGACCACCACCATGAGGCTGATCTGAAGCGGATCGACACCGGTCATGGTGTCTTTACGCTGGAGGTCTTCGAGGATGGCGTCACGCCGCGCTTTCGGATCAGGAACGGGGATCGGCTGGCGCCGCTTCCCTTCGCGGAGGCAACCATAGTGGAAACCGTCCGGCCGGGAGGCGTGCGTCAGAACTTTCCCTTCGTGGCACGCGATGGATATCTCGAGTCCCGCGACGAAATTCCCGAACCGCACGAGTTCTTTGCTCATATCAATTTGGCACATGGTGAACATTCCGGCCGATATCAGATGCGCTTCGAGGAACATGACCATCCGGCCGATGCGGGTGAGGAAGCAGTGCCTCGTGGAACATCCGATAGGGCCGTCATCCTCGGGCTTTTCACCCTGCTCACTTTCTCGCCGTGCGAAGGGTTCCTTCCCATTTACCTGTCAGGAATCCGATACGGATGGGCGGGGTTTGCTGTCCTCAGCGTCGTTCTGGCTGTCGCGACGCTCGCAGGCATGATGGTCTTCACTTCGCTGACAATGGCTGGGCTTGAAAAGTTCAAGCTGCAGGCGCTCGAGAAGTACGAAAGCGCCATTCTCGGCGCCTTGCTGTGCGCGCTGGGCGTTGCCGTTATAGCCTTTGAGGTTTGAACATAGATGTCCGCTGATCCGCATTCACATCACGACCACGCTGGGCATGATCATGCGGCGCATGGCGATGGGCACGATCACTCAACCCACGGCGGTCATGGACACGCGCACGCCCGCAGCAGCTTCGGCATGGCATTTGCGATCGGCATCTGTCTCAACCTGGGTTTTGTCATCGTCGAAGCGACCTATGGGATGCTGGCCAATTCCATGGCCCTGCTCGCGGATGCCGGCCATAATCTGAGCGACGTGTTCGGCTTGCTGGTGGCATGGGGCGCGAGCATGCTTGTCAAGCGCAAGCCCTCACGGCGATTCACCTATGGCCTGCGCAGCTCATCCATTCTGGCGGCGCTCGTCAATGCCGTATTCCTACTGATCGCGGTCGGAGCCATAGCGGTCGAGGCGGTGCACCGCTTCGTAGAACCGGGCCCCGTGGCGGGAATGATCGTGATCATCGTCGCTGGCATCGGCATAGTCATCAATGCAGCGACAGCATTGCTGTTCATGCGCGGCAGTAAGGGCGACCTGAATATTCGCGCAGCCTTTCTGCATATGGCTGCGGATGCAGGTGTCTCACTGGGCGTCGTGGTCGCGGGCTTCATCATAGTGGCGACGGGCTGGCTGTGGCTCGATCCCGCGATAAGTCTGATCATCGTCAGCGTGATCGTCGTCGGAACATGGGGTCTGCTGCGGGATTCCGTGGCGATGACGCTCCACGCCGTCCCCCCTGGCGTCGATCCCGATGCGGTGCAGGATTACTTGTCCAGCCGACCGGGCGTTGCGGAGGTCCACGACCTGCATATCTGGTCGATGAGCACGACCGAGACGGCGCTGACCTGCCATCTCGTCATGCCAGCCGGATATCCGGGAGATCGGGAACTCGCGAGTATCGCGGACGATTTACGCGATAGGTTCTCGATCCCGCATGCCACACTGCAGGTAGAAACCGACGCGGAGGCCTTTTGTGCACTCGCGCCAAAGAGCGTTGTCTGAGTTCATTTTGAGGGCCGCAATCCCCCTTGACCTCCGGGCGGCGGATCGTAGCGGGAACGACGACAAAGGGGCCGGGACAGCTTCGTGCCCGGCCCCCGATGCGGATTGTTCTATTGCGGCCGGACAGCCGTGACTTCGGCGGCCGTTCCTTGGACCTTGACGTCGAATCCGATTTTCTGACCGACCTTGAGTCCCTTGAGCAATGTCGGCGGGTCGGCCTTGAACGCCATTGTCATCGCGGGCCAGCCCACCGCCGGGATCGGTCCATGTTTGATCGTCAGCCTGGCGGTCCTGGTGTCGATCGCGGTGATAACTCCCATCCCTTTGCCGAATTTCGCGGCAGGCGCTTTCATGCCCATGCCTTTCATGTCCTTGCCCATGGATTGGGCAAGGGCCGGACCCGCAGCCAGAATGGCGACGGCAAATATTACGGTGGAATATGCTCTCATGATGAACTCCTTTGCTGAGAGGCGGGGGCAATTTCAGAACGATCCCGCCGCGGCCTGCGCAGCAGCAGATAGGCTGCGGGCAGCACGAACATCGAAAGCAGCGGCGCGGTCAGCATGCCGCCGATCATGGGAGCGGCGATCCGGCTCATCACTTCCGAGCCCGCGCCCGACCCGAACAGAATCGGCAGCAGGCCGGCGAGGATGACGACCACGGTCATCGCCTTGGGGCGGACGCGGAGCAGCGCACCCTCGCGCACTGCCTGGTTCACGTCATCGGCCACGGGATCGGGTCCGCGATCCTCCAGCGCATGTTTCAGGTAGATCAGCATCACCACGCCGAACTCGGCCGAGACGCCAGCGAGGGCGATGAACCCGACGCCGGTCGCGACGGATTGGTTGAAACCCAGCAGATAGAGCGTCCAGATGCCGCCGGTCAGCGCGAAGGGCAAAGTGCCCATGATCAGCGCGGCTTCGTCGAAGCGGCCGAAGATCATGTACAGCAGCACGAAGATGATCAGCAATGTGGCGGGCACGACCAGCTTGAGCTTGTCCACCGCCCGTTCGAGATATTCGAACTGCCCGGAGTAGGCGATGCTGACCCCCGGCGAGAGCTTCACCCCATTCGCCACGGCACGCTGAAGGTCTCCCACCACCGAAGCGAGATCACGCCCGCGGACATCGACATAGACCCAGGTCGATGGCCGGGCATTCTCGGTCTTGAGCATCGGCGGACCTTCGGCGATCGAGATATTTGCTACCGTTCCCAAGGTGATCTGCTGACCCGATGGCGTGAGGATCGGCAGTGTTCGCAGCCCTTCGAGGCTGTCGCGCAGCTCGCGCGGATAACGCACGCTGATCGGGTAGCGCGCCAGACCATCGACGGTCTCGCCGATCGTCTCGCCACCGATCGCGCCCGAGACGATCGCCTGCACGTCGGTGATGTTGAGCCCGAGCCGGGCGGCGGCGGCGCGGTCGATGTCGACATCGACATAGCGCCCGCCGGTCAACCGTTCAGCGAGCGCGGAAGAGATGCCAGGCACGGTCTTGGCGACGGTCTCGACATCATGGGCAATGCGGTCGAGCTGAGCGAGATCGGCGCCCGATACCTTCACTCCGACCGGGCTCTTGATGCCGGTTGCGAGCATGTCGATCCGATTGCGGATCGGCGGCACCCAGACATTGGCGAGGCCCGGTATCTTCACCGTGCGATCAAGCTCTTCGACCAGCTTCTCGGGCGTCATTCCCGGCCGCCACTGGTCGCGTGGCTTGAACTGGATCGTCGTCTCGAACATTTCGAGGGGCGCAGGATCTGTCGCCGTCTCGGCGCGGCCAGCCTTGCCGAACGCGCTCTCGACCTCGGGCATGCTTTTGATGAGCCGGTCGGTTTGCTGGAGCAGTTGCGATGCCTTGGCCGCCGATAGGCCCGGCAGGGCCGAGGGCATGTAAAGCAGATCGCCCTCATCGAGATTGGGCATGAACTCGCCGCCGAGCCGACTGAGCGGCCAGGCCGTCGTCGCGAACAGCAGCGCGGCGATCAGCAACACCATCTTGGGCCGTTGCATCGTCCAGTCGAGCGCGGGGCGATAGAGATCGGTCAGCCAGCGGTTGATCGGATTGGACTGCTCCGCTGGAATGCGGCCCCTGATCAGCCAGCACATCAGGATCGGCACCAACGTCACCGAAAGGATCGCCGCCGCCGCCATCGCATAGGTCTTGGTATAGGCCAGCGGCGCGAACAGGCGGCCTTCCTGAGCCTCCAGAGTAAACACCGGCACGAACGACAGCGTGATGATCAGCAGGCTGAAGAATAGCGCTGGTCCAACCTCGGCGGCAGCATCGGTCACCACCCCCCATCGCGTCGGGGTATCGAGTTGCTGGTCGGGATGATGATCCTCCCAGCGCTCGATCTTCTTGTGGGCATTCTCGATCATCACCACGGCCGCATCGACCATCGCGCCAATGGCGATGGCGATGCCGCCCAGCGACATGATGTTGGCGTTCACCCCCTGAAAGCGCATCACGACGAACGCCGCGAGGATGCCCAGCGGCAGGGTGAGGATCGCCACCAGCGCCGATCGGGCGTGCCAGAGAAACAGTCCGCAGACGATCGCAACGACGATGAACTCCTCGATCAGCTTGTGGGAGAGATTTGCGACGGCGCGGTCGATGAGCTGCGAGCGGTCATAGACCGTCACGACCTCGACACCGGGCGGCAGGCTGGCCCTCAGCCAGTTCAGCCTGTCCTTGACCGCAGCGATGGTCTCGCGGGCATTCTTGCCCGAACGGAGGATGACGACGCCCCCGGCGACCTCGCCCTCGCCGTTTAGCTCGGCGATCCCGCGCCGCATTTCCGGGCCGATCTGGATCGTCGCGACATCGCCAAGCGTCACCGGCACGCCGCCTGCGGCGGTCCGGAGCGGGATGGCGCGGAAGTCGTCGAGCGACTTCAGATAGCCCGAGGCGCGGACCATATATTCGGCCTCGGCCATTTCCAGCACCGAGCCGCCCGCCTCCTGATTGGCCTGCTGGATCGCCTGGACCGCCTGGGCATGGGTGATCCCGTAGGCGGCGAGCTTCACCGGATCGAGCAGCACCTGATATTGCCTGACCATTCCGCCGATGCTGGCGACCTCGGCGACACCGGGCACGGTCTTCAACTCATAGCGGAGGAACCAGTCCTGCAACGATCGGAGCTGCGACAGATCGTGCCGACCGCCGCGATCGACGAGCGCATATTCATAGACCCAGCCGACGCCGGTCGCATCGGGACCAAGCACGCTCCGGGCACTCGCCGGTAATCGGCCCTGCGCCTGATTGAGATATTCGAGGACACGAGAGCGTGCCCAATAGAGGTCGGTGCCATCCTCGAAGATCACATAGACGAAGCTGTCGCCGAAGAAGGAATAGCCGCGCACCGTCCTGGCGCCCGGCACCGATAGCATCGTCGTGGTGAGCGGATAGGTGACCTGATTCTCGACGATCTGCGGTGCTTGCCCTGGATAGGAGGTGCGGATCACGACCTGAACGTCGGAGAGATCGGGCAGCGCGTCGATCGGGGTCGAGCGCACCGCCCATAGTCCGGCGCCCACCAGCGCGAGCATCGCGATCAGGACGAAGAAGCGGTTGCGAACCGACCAGCGGATGAGGAGGGCGATCACTGGCCGGTCACCTTGGTCATGCGCCGAACCGTTGGCCCCGCCGGTGGCTGATCGAAGCCGAAGCGGACGCGATCACTCACCTTGAGACCCCTGGCGAGCGCCGGATTACCGAGCCGAAACGCCATGGTCATCGCGGGCCATCCGATCGCGGGCACGGGCTCATGGCTGAGGGTGACCGAACCGGAGCTGAGCTGTTCAATCCTGCCGGTCGCTTCGTAGAGCGTGCCGCCCGCTGCCGCCTTTGCTGCCACCGAAGCACCGTGGATCGGTCGAGCCTCCGTCCCCGAGAGACTGGCTTCGGAATCGATCAGGAACTGACCCGAGGCGACGATCTTCTCGCCTTCGCTGAGGCCCGCTAGAATCTCGGTGTCGCCGCCCGACTCCCGCCCGGTCTGGACCTCGGCGGGCCGGTAATGCCCCTTGTCGAGCGCGAGCATGACGAGCGTGCGCCTTCCGGTGCGGATCAGCGCTTCGGAAGGCACCAGCAAGGCTTGCTGGGCGCCTCCGCCGAACGAGACGGTAGCGAACATCCCAGGTTTCAGACGTCCGCCGCGATTGGGCAGTTCAATGCGGACGGTGAGGGTTCGGCTGTCGGCCTGCGTTTCCGGCAAGATGGCCGACACCCGGCCGGACAGCGTTTCGCCGGGGAGCGCCGCGAGCGTTGCCCGCACGGCCTGTCCAGGGCGAAGTGATCCAGCAATCGCCTCGGGGACGGCGGCGTTGAGCCAGACCGTGCCGAGACCGTTGACCTCTGCAAGCGTCTGGCCCGCCGCAACGGTCATGCCGGCACGAACGCCGAGAGTTTTGATGACCCCGCCGGTCGGCGTGGCAATCGTGATGACGTTGTGCGGTTGCCCGCCGCGCTCGACCGAAGCGATCGTGCCGGGTGGCATCCCGAGCAACGCCAGCCGCTGGCGTGCGGCCTGTGTCAGCGCGACATTGCCGGTGCGACGGACGGCAAGATATTCCGCCTGCGCCCCCGCCCATTTCGGGACAAGGACATCGGCAAGCGGCGAACCCGCACCGATCACATCGCCGGGTGCCCGCGCATAGACGTGCTGGACGAATCCCCCAGCGCGCGCCTGGACGACCGCGACATCGCGCTGGTTGAAGTCGATCGTCCCCGCAGCGGTAAGGCTGCTCGCCATCTCACCCCTGCGAACCACGGCGGTGCGCAGCCCCAGCGTCTGCGAAGTGCTCGGGTCGATGCTCACACCCGGCGCGCCACTGCTTGCGCCGTCCGCATATTTGGGCACGAGCGGCATATCCATGAAGGGTGATTTGCCCGGCTTGTCGAAATGCTGGGTCGGGACCATCGGGTCGTACCAGTAGAGCGGGGGTCGGCCAGGATCTGCCATTTGAGCGGAGGAACCGTCACTTCCGCCGAGGCGCGCGATGCCATAGCCGGCGCCGCCCGCGACCAATGCGATTAGGGCCGCGGCCAGGCCGAGCCGCTCACGGTGTGAAATCTCGAGGCTCATCGGTTGGCACTCCGGTAGGTGAGGGTCAGCCGGGCGCCATCGGCGGCAACCATGGCTTCGCGATCGAGGGTGGTGAGAGTCGCTTCGGCGAGCGCGGCATAAGCGTCGGCGATATCGACCAGGCTCGCGCGCCCCGCGCCGTAGCTCGACGTTTCGAGGCTCACGCGCTGTTCCGCCAGTGGCTGCAGCGTGTCCCGCGCTCGTATCCATTGCTCATGGTGCATCACATGATCGGCGAGGTCGGAATCGAGCTCGGCGGATAGGGCACGGCGGGCTGCCTCAAGCTCGGCGTCGACCCGCGATGCGTCGGCTTGCCGCGCACTGATCTGGGCACTCTGGCGCGTGCGCGTGAAGAACGGCAATCCGACCGTCACGCCCGCCGAGATATAGTCGCCGAACCGCGGATCGCGGCGCTGATAGGCGACATTCACTCCGAAGTCGGAGCGCCGGTCGGCCTCGGCAAGGCGGAGATCCGCATTCGCCTGTCGGCGCTGGGCGTCGGTCATCAGAAGCGAGGGATGCTGGTCGAGGCCGGCCCGCAGACTGGTCGGATTGACGGAGAACTCCGGTATGGCACCAGCAATCTCCGGCGCGCTGTCGCCAGTCCATCGGGTCAATGCGGCACGGGCTCGCGCGACATTGGAGACCAGCTCGCTGCGGCGATCACGCAGGGTTGCAAGCGCCTGCTGACCGGCCAGTGTCTGAGCGGGTCGAGAATTGCCGGACGCCACCGCGCCAGCTGTGGTCCGAACCACGCGCTCGAGGTGGGAAACTATGTCGCCTAGCGTCGCCAACCGCCGTTCGGCATAGGCCAGGGTGATCCAGGCGAGCGCCGTGCCAATCTCGACATTGCGCGCCTCCACCGCGGTGTCGGCCTCGGCGGCGGCAATATCGCTCTCGGCACGGGCTTGCTGGGCATGCCGCTTTGCGAGATTAGGAATATCCTGGCTGACACCGACGCGTACCATGGTGAAATCGTCGCGCTGGGGTTCGAAGGCGAGCGGCCCCGAGATCGGAAAGCTTTCGATTCCGACCGCCAGCGTCGGGTCAGGGAGCTTCCCGGCTCCCCCTCGAACAGAGCGGGCGGCTGCGACGCCAAGCGACTTGGCGCGGAGCGATGGTGCATCGCGCTGCGCCCGCTGGATCGCGTCGGCATAGGTAAGCGGCCCCGCCCACGCGGGGGTTGGAAGCACGACTGCGGCAAGGCAGATGCCAAGAAATCGTATCATCATGCGGACCAGTTCACTGAGGGGACGGAGGGACGGCTCCGCAGCGAACTCGCGCGGTGCCACCTAACGTTACACAGGGCGCCAAGGCGCGACTCGAACCACGCTACGGCCTGTGTTGCCGTTAGATCAGTGAGGGAGGTTCGGGCTCCGGCGCGAGGACATGCGCTATGAGTGGCCGTACCGGCGCGGCCTCAACCGCGGGAAGGGCCATGAGGAGCACTACCCGGAGCAGAAAGGGCTCGACGAGCGTCAGAGGCACCACGCACCCCATCGCCGCGATGCAATCGAGCGTCATCCCGGTGCAGGGCTTTCTCGCCGGCTGCCGCTGCTCGGCCATCATCTTCATGCATTCGTCGGTCATGCCCGCCGACGCCATTGGCGGAGTATCGGCAGACGGAATTGACGCATAGGCCGCTGCCTGACCGAACAGGCCGATCAGGGCTCCGAGCAGGAGCAACAGGCTGATCGCACGTTTCACTAAACCCGTGAGTACATACTTCGCGAGGTTAGGACAATCGTTTGGTCGGCACAATGCTGCGGTCAACGTGCTCTGGTGGAACGGAACGTTACCGCGTTCCGATCCAGGGAGCTGATTATCAAGATATGCACGCAAGCTGCGATCCATACAAAAAGCTATGAGTTGGGACGAGCGCTCTGCGTCTCCAAGCAGTCCTCATACCCTGCGGCTAACAACGTTGGCCGCTAGATTATCGCAAGGTGCCACGAGTTGGCAGTGACACCTCGCAGTCAGCAAATTACGCGATTGGCAAGACCACGGCAAGTTAATGCGCACGAATACTTAGGCGGTCCTATCGCAACCCCTCCAAATTAGTGGTGCATGCGGAAGAGGGCTTTGGCCCAAACATGACGGGTAGACCATGCCTAGTTAGATTTTGCCTCTCAGAATCGGCGGCAGATATGCATCGTACACGCTGGATCTTTCTCGCTTGCTGGGCAGTGGGTGAATGAAAGGCGCTGCCGCAATCGCCATTTGGTCTCGACGAGCTTCGTCTGCTCGCTCGTCGTTGATGACGGCAAGCATGTAATCGAGAGGTGAAATACCGACTGCGGCGGCCTTGCGCTCGGCCTCAGTGCTCGTTCTTGCATTCTTCGGCCGCCCAGCGCCGGGACGGGCTCCACCTCGGGCCATAACACCTCCTCTTTGATTTCTTTGATTTTAGCCTCTGCCGATTGGAAAAAATCTGCGCGTGGGACGAGGGGCGGTAGGGCCGTTGTCGTTGCCCCCACCTTTTGCATACCCCCCCCGGCGACACCACCGTCGAATGAGCAGAAATCGCCCTCCAAATGGGGAAACCCTCCCCCCCTCAAAAATGCTCGCAATGCGCATGGTGGATCGGGGGCGGTCTAGGCGCCGGGGGAGCGAGGCTTTCGACCCGGGGGGTGTGGAGTATCCACGCAGGCCGGAGCGCATACGATCGTCAAACCAGACCTCTGGCGGGGGTCCATAATCGCGCCATAGTCTCGGAGATAATAATTGACACGTCGTACAGAGCAGAACACCCCTACGGGGTGACCCCGACTTTTTGTTTCGATTTGGTCTGGCTGCGTACGAAGGACCGGGAGCGGTCTAGCATCGTTACTCCGCGCAAAACTGACCCCGCCCCCCCTCACGTTGGGCTGGTCTCGGTATAGGCGTTCAAGGCTCGCCGGAGATGAAATATCAACGGTCCGGCGAGGTCATCGTGGTCCGCGAGGAAAGCGCTCACGCGATCCGGATTCAGCGCTGCCGATCGGGCGACCGACATCACGGCCTGCGGGCCATGGCTGGAGCGGATCGACTTCAGAGCGGAGCGCACCTCTCTGCGCACTTCACTCATGTCGGAAGCGAAATGATCGGCGGCCAGGTTTTGGGGCTTTATTCGGGGCGGTTTCTCTTGGCCCATCTCAGCGACTGGGTATGGCTTACCTATAAGCGGTGAGACATCCTCAGCAGCGGCTTTAGTTACAACCGCAGTTTTCCGCCGAGATTGGGCAATTCTTGCTGAGACGTCCTCAGCAAGCTTTCCTCGTCCTGCTGAGCCGCCCTCAGCAGAAACGGACTTCTTTGCTGAGACGTGATCAGCGCCAGATTTCGCTCTCGGCCGGTCGGCTGTCCAATGAATATAGTCGTTGGTAGCGGTCACGTGACGTCCATCCCTGGTCGTCGTGACGAACGTTAGCCGATACTCGCGGGCTTCCCGTTCCTTCCACTTGCCTTCCGTCGTCACGTTGATCAGGCCATGATCCATGAGCTGGGCGATCGCCCGTCCGATCGAGCCGTAATTCTTGGTGCCGATCGCCTCGCCGATCTCGCGTTGGCTCATCGCGACTGAGCCGTTGTTGTATCCGTTGAAGCGTCTCAGCAACTCGTAAAGGATCCGGACAGCGCGGTCGCTGAGCGACCGGTACGCGGGGCTATCGATGACCACCTGCGGCATGCCCACCCACGGGCGACCCCGAGTATCCGCACGCTGATCAGCTTTGTACTTTGCTCGGCTCATTCTGCACCTCGACGTGCCTAGGCCCCATCACGGGCGCACGCACGGCCCGAGCGGCTGAGTCTGCTATGTCCTCGGGCCCGACAGTCCGGCGATGATGTGATGTGCTATATTAGCGCGGCACGGCCTCGGGACGGGATCTAGGCAGCCTGATCGGACGAGAAAGCCCGCTCCAGCTCGCTGCGCCGGAAGTAGAGGCGCTTGCCCTTGCGGATCACCGGGAGGTGACCAGCTTCGACCAAATGATAGATCGCGCGGGTGGAGATCCCGCTGAAGTCCGCGGCGGCGCGGGCCCCAGCCAGCAGGTCGTTCGAAAGCGTTTGCACGGTGTCCGTCCTTTCCGTATTAGCCGCTGAGAAACAATGTAGAGCAAATCTTCTCAACTGATTTATATGTTCCCCGTTTGTACTTTGCAATACGGTTGAGTAAATTTTCTCAACGGAGGATTGGAATGCCGCTGTGCCTGTGTCCCACGGAAATGAGTTTTGGAGAGGTCGAAGCGGCTCTCGCCGAGGTGCACCACATCGCGAGTTCGAAACGAACTGCCTTCCAAGCACGACTCAAGAATTTTCTTCGCATCGGAATCCCCACCTATGCTGCGTCGGGTCGAGGTCGTCGGGGGCAATATGGTGCTTTCGAATTGGCAACCATGGCCCTGGCGGTGGAGCTATCTCAGTTAGGATTGGCACCAGCTCATGCAACTCGCCTCCTGGACTTCCATTGGCCCACGGTGTGCGCCGCCTTCCTGAGAGCGACGGGAAATAGCCCCTATGATACTCGGGGGAAGAGGCGGGAACTTATCTACGAAGGTGACTTCGTCCGCTCCTTCCTGCTCTTCGATCCGGCGGCGTTGTGGCCGCTTATGGAGGAGGCTCGTATGGAGGGCGCCGACGATATTGCCGCGGCGTTTGAGTTGCTCGAGCTAGCGGACGTTGAGGACCTCCACAGACTCACGAGCGGAAGCCAGTTCAGAGGTGCTCTGATAAATGTTTCGGCCTTGGTGACGCGTCTATCCTTGCTCTTCCCAGAGGAGAACAACTTCCGCTGGGGGTTTTTTGAAGAGCTGAGAAGCGCGGCGTCCGATCGCCTTCAAACCTTTTGGGATCGGCAGAACGAGACCAATGCGCGGGAGAGCACCGATGGCATCGATCAGAAAGCGTGATTGGATTACGCCGGCCGGCAAGCAGAAAGCAGCCTGGCTTGTTGATTACCGCGATGCCAGTGGTGCGCGGCGTGCCAAGCAGTTCGCTCGAAAGAAGGATGCCGACGCCTTCGTCGTAACGATGGGCGGCGAGGTTGCGCAAGGCACCCACACTGCCGATAGCCAGAGCATTACGGTCAAGCGGGCGGGCGAACTTTGGATCGTGCGCGCGCAGCGCGAAGACCTCGAGCCTTCGACGGTTGCCTCCTATCAGCAGCATATCCGCTTGCACATTGATCCCTTCCTCGGTGCGAAGCGGTTGAACCAACTGACCAAGCCGATGATCGAGCAATTCCGTGACGATCTCCTCGACGGCGGTCGATCGAAGGCGATGGTGCAGCGAGTGCTTGGCGATCTGACCTCGATGATCTCGGAAGCTGAACGCGTCGGCTATGTCGCCAAGAATGTATGCCGCGGGGTGACGGTCCGGAGGGGCAAGCGAGACAAGGCGAAGGTCGTCCCGCCATCCAAAGCGGATATCCGCGCGCTCATCGATCAGTCCCGCAAGGCGCGGCCGATGGACAAGCCGCTGCTCCTGACGCTGATTTTCGCGGGACTGCGCGCGTCCGAGGTACGGGCGCTCCCTTGGGCCAATGTCGATCTTCGGCTCGCTACGATCACCGTTGATCGTCGAGCCGACTTCAAGAATGTGATCGGGCCTCCCAAGTCGGCGTCCGGTTACCGGGCCATCCCGATACCGCCGACGCTCGTGAGCGAACTGCGCACGTGGAAGCTTCGCTGTCCGCCGTCAGATCTTGAACTGGTATTTCCATCGAGAGAAGGGACGCCAATCTATCATGCCCAACTTGTAGCGGGATTCCAGGAGCCCCTTCAGATTGCGGCACGTATAACCCAGCCAAGGATCGTCGATGGCCGTCCGGCGCTAGATGACGACGGGAACGCGATCCTCGAAGGCCGGCATACCCTTCACAGTTTCCGTCATGCTGCCGCGTCGCTGTGGATCGAGCAGCGGGTCGCACCCAAGAAGGTCCAGACGTGGATGGGACACCATTCGATCCAGGTGACCTTCGATACGTATGGGCATCTTTTCGCCGCTTTGGAGGACGATGCAGCAACGATGCGTTCGCTCGAAATTGGTCTGTTCGGCGACGTCGATGCAACAAGGATGCAACACGGCGAGAATTGACCCTTATTTCGTAGGCATAAACTGACTGACTCTGACTCCGTTAATTGAGGTTCGAATCCTCACGGGGCATCCATTTCTCTTCGGACCGCCGCCTCGACACCGCGAACCTGCGGGCATATTCCCATGATTTCGAACCATGGCGGAAGAACATGCAGGATAACCCAAGCTTCACTCCCGAAGAAATCGCAGAGTTGCGCAAGCTTCTCGACGTCGAAAAGATCCGCAAGGTCGCCAACCTCTATTCCCACCATATGGACAGTCGGGAAAACGACCTCCTGGCCGAGCTCTATGCCGAGGATGCCGTGTGCGAATGGGGTGCTTACGGTACCTATTCGGGCCGCGAGCAGATCCGCGAGGCGATGAAGGGTGCGTATGCCGGACGCCAGCCTTATGACGGGCTGCATGTGACGACCAATCACTGGATCGAGATTGCCGGGCCGGGGACGGCGCGCAGCCGCAGTTATCTCACCGACACGGTTCTCATCGATAAGACGGGGCCAATGAACCACCCCGGCTTTCCCGCCAATCCGATCCTGCTTTATGCGCTGTATGAGAATGAATATCGGCTAGTTGGATCTGAATGGAAGATCTCGCGATCGGTCATCCAGTTTCTATGGTCGAAACGCGTTACACAGGATGGCTTTCCCGGAGAGATGCGGGCGTCAGCGATCGGCTGAGTGTTTTAGGCAGCCGTGATCAAGCAAAAGTCGCGGCACGCGCTAGGTTCACTGGCAGAGAATGGGAGAGGGCCATGAAGAAGTTCATCAACCATGTCGACCATGTCGCCTGGATCTGCCGCTACGAAAATGTCGAAGAGAATGTCGGGCGGCTCGAAGCGCTTTCCGGGGTTACGCTTCAACGGTTCGAACGCACCGATATCGGTATCAACATTTGCGCGAACTGGGAGTCAGGGCTCGAGCTGTTGTCGCCGCTTCCCGAGCGGACCGATTTCAATAGCGCGCTCTACGATCATCTCGATACGCATGGCGAGGGTGTCTTTGCGGTCGTCTTCGGCGTGCCCG
>CANJRZ010000006.1 GCA_947476735.1 Sphingomonadaceae bacterium | reverse complement strand
CGGTGTATGGACACCTTAAAGCCACTTTGGCTTTAAGGTGATTTCGTGCATTCTCGCAGCGCAATGGAACAGCAACCGGTCAGGCGGAGAAGACGACGGCGCCGCCGCTCTGCGGCCGCCAAGAATGAGACTATCGCCTGGCTGACTTACTTCTTCAGTCTTGGCCAGAGGATTTACCATTGGTTGGGATTGTTGCTGATTCTGGCGGTGATCCTGTTTCTTGGTCTCGGCCAGCCGCTCATCACGCCATTCGACACCATCTTGAGCTGGTGGGGTCATTGGTAGGCCGTTGAGCGCCTGATTCGCGTTCGGATGACGCTTTTCTGAAGATATGGTTTCCGTACGGTCACAATTCAGCCGTGGGCGCTGAAATTCTTCCCTAATTTCCTCCGGAAAGTTCTTGCCTGCGTGTGAAAATCGCGGGATGGCTCTCGTTACGGACGTCGAGTCTCAGCGGGGACGAAATCGCGTCTGAAGGAGCAGGGGAAAAGCATATGGCCGTATCAGATCATGTCGATCTCAACGCCTTCATCGAGGGTGTCAAGAAGCGCAATCCGGGTCAGCCCGAGTTCGCCCAGGCGGTGACCGAGGTCGCCGTGGATATTTACGATTTCATCGCCGACAAGGAACCATATCACAAATATCAGATCCTTCGCCGCATCGCTGAACCCGATCGGGTAATCAGCTTCCGCGTCTGCTGGGAAGATGACGGCGGCAACATCCGTGTCCAGCGTGGCTGGCGCGTCCAGAACAACAATTCGATCGGTCCCTACAAGGGCGGTATCCGTTTCCACCCGTCGGTGACCGAGAGCGTGCTCAAATTTCTCGCGTTCGAGCAGACCTTCAAGAATGCGCTGACCGGTCTGCCGATGGGCGGCGGTAAGGGCGGTGCCAACTTCAACCCGAAGGGCAAGAGCGCCAATGAAGTGATGCGCTTCTGCCAGAGCTTCATGAACGAACTTTATCGCCATATCGGCGCGGACGTCGACGTTCCCGCCGGCGATATCGGCGTGGGAGGCCGTGAGATCGGCTATATGTTCGGCCAGTACAAGCGGCTGACCAACGAGTTCACCGGCGTGCTGACCGGCAAGGGCCTCGAGTTTGGGGGCTCGCTGATCCGCACCGAGGCGACGGGTTATGGCGCGGTCTACTTCCTGCACGAAATGCTCAAGCATCAGGGCAAGGATCTGGTCGGGCTCAACGCCGTGATCTCGGGGTCGGGCAATGTCGCGACCCATGCGGCCGAGAAGATTAACCAGCTGGGCGGCAAGGTCCTGACCCTGTCGGATTCGGAAGGCTATATCTACGATCCGGACGGCATCACCCAGGATAAGGTGAACTTCATCAAGGAGCTCAAGAACGTCAAGCGCGGCCGCATCTCCGAATATGTGAAGGAGTTTAAGGGCGCACAATTCCATGGCGGCGGCGCTCGTCCGTGGAGCGTTCCATGCGACGTCGCGCTGCCTTGCGCGACGCAGAACGAGCTCAACGAGGAAGAGGCCAAGACCCTGGTCAAGAACGGCGTCATCGCGGTGTCGGAAGGCGCCAACATGCCGACCACCCTTGAAGGCACGCATGTTTTCAAGGCTGCCAAGGTCATCTTCGCGCCCGGTAAGGCCGCGAATGCCGGCGGCGTCGCGGTTTCGGGCCTCGAGATGAGCCAGAACTCGGCGCGCATCTCCTGGAAGGAAGAGGAACTTCAGCGGATGCTGCTCGACATCATGCAGGGCATCCACTCGCGCTGCCTCGAATATGGTAGCACGGCCGGAGGCGGCTATGTCGACTATGTGAAGGGCGCCAATATCGCTGGCTTCAAGAAGGTTGCCGACGCGATGCTGGCCTACGGCGTGGTCTGATCCCGCGCTCCTGACCCTTTGAGACTAGGGCGTCCGTTCGGTTGGAGCGGGCGCCCTTTTCTTTTGTCCGGCGAATGTCCATGAGTGGGATGATGTATCGAGGGGCGGGCAGGCGATGATGAAGCGGATGCTGGTGCTGTTGTCGGCGGCCACTCTCTGCGTCGGCATTGCCTGGGTCACCAACTACAGCAAGGAACAGACCGCATCGAATGCGGTTGAAACTCCCGCAACCGCGGCGACACCAATGCCGCGTCGGCCGGCGGCCTTCGGCATCAACCTCTTCACCCTCGCCTATTGGGGCAACGAGCGTGCCTTCATGAACCTGGCGGCTGGCGGGGCCTGGCGGCTCATCACGTCGAACTGGTCGGAGCTTGATCCAACCCGGATCGACCGCGATGCCAACGTCAAATGGCTGCAGCCGGGCGAATCAGTAGCGCTCGCGCTTACGAAGCCGGCGCGCGCTTACAAGGGCGATCTCCTGGTCCGCTGCACCTATGATGGCAAGGGGGCGGTAGGAGGCGTGGGGATGAATGGTCTTCGCGCCAGCCCCGGCCGCCTCGATTTCATCTGGAAGAGCGATAATCTGACGTCGCATTTCCGGATCGACGCAAGTGATCCGGTTGACCCAATCCGCAATATCGACTGCCGCGAGGCCGATGCCGATCCTAAAGCGCTGTTCGATCCCGACTTCGTGGCGAGTATAAGGGCTTTCAAGTCGGTGCGCTTCATGGACTGGCAGCAAGCTAACACCAACATGGCAGGCAACTGGGCGATGCGTACCCTGCCGACAGCGACGATCCAGGTCGGCGCCGGCCATGGCGTCGCGCTCGAACATATGGTCGCGCTCGCCAATCAAGCGAAGGTCGATCCCTGGTTCGTTCTGCCGTGGAAGGGCGATGTGACGTATCAGGAGAATTTTGCCCGCTATGTGCACGACCGTCTCGATCCATCACTCAAGGCTTATATCGAGGTTGGCAACGAGGTCTGGAATCGCGATTTCCCCGTCGCCAAGCAGGCAATAGCCGAAGGCATGAAGCTGAAGCTCGGCAAGAACGAGGACGAAGCGCGGATGCGGCGTTACGCTCAGCGCTCGGTCGAGGTGTTCAAGGTCTGGGAACGGGTCTACGCAGACAATCCCAAGCGCGTGGTCCGCGTCTTATCGGGCCAGAATGCCTGGCCCGATCTGATGCTGCCTGCGCTGACATTTGGGGACACGGCGCAGCATATCGATGCGCTGTCGAGCGCGGTTTATTTCGGCCAGGATCTCCTCGCCAATCCGCCCGCCGATACCAACAATCTCACACCGCTGTTCGCGCAGCTTAACGTGTCAATCGACAGTACGTTCGCATCGGCCAGCAAATTCAAACAGATGGCCGACGCGTATGGCCTGCGCTTCATAAGTTATGAAGGCGGCCAGCATATCAGCTACCAGGGCTCCGACCGCACGCTTTCGCTTCGGCTCAACCGTGATCCGCGAATGGGTGAGGCTTTCCGCATATTTCTGACCCGGTGGGACCGCGAATTCGGCGATCTGCTGATGATCTACCATCTGACCAGTCCTATGGGCACGTCGGCGAGCTTTGGCCTGCGCGAATATCCGGGCCAGCCCTTATCCCAGACGCCGAAGCTCAAGGCCGTGCTCGACGCGATCGCAGCCACCAGACACTAGGTGCACGCCTCGGGCCGGGCGCCAGGGCACGGGTGCCTTGCATCTGGCTGAAGGAGTGGTGTAATTGAAGCATGTCACGCGCTTGACAGCCTCGGCCTCGCGCATTAGTGACCCTCGCTCCCATACCGTCCTGCTCGGTGCCGCTTTCTGCGTGTGCCGTGTTTGTTGCGTTGTTGGGGGCGGCCCCGGTCCAATGGGGCGAGCGTCGAGATGGGGCGGATTGCCAGCCGGCCCGTGGAGCAGGAGAATAGCACAGTGGCACGTATCGCGGGTGTCAATATCCCGACCAATAAGCGCGTCGAAATCGCGCTGACCTATATCCATGGCATTGGTCCGACCAAGGCCAAGGAAATCACTGTCAAGCTTGGCATCGAGCGGAGTCGCCGGGTGCAGGACCTCAGCGATCAGGAAGTTCTCCAGATTCGCGAGGCGATCGATGCCGGCTATACTGTCGAGGGTGATCTTCGCCGTCAGGTGGCGATGAACATCAAGCGCCTGATGGACCTGGCCTGCTATCGGGGCCTGCGTCACCGCAAGGGTCTGCCGGTCCGCGGCCAGCGCACGCATACCAATGCGCGCACCCGCAAGGGCAAGGCAAAGCCGATCGCCGGCAAGAAGAAGTAAAACGTCCGGGAGACGTTTTGCTCCGCCGGAGGCAGGTTCGAACAAGCGGACCATCCGGCGTCACCAGATTTAGGTCAGGAACGATTTAAATGGCACGTGAACCTCAGCGCATTCGCCGCCGCGAGCGCAAGAATATCACCGCCGGCGTTGCGCATGTGAACGCCAGCTTCAATAACACCATGATTACGATTACTGACGCGCAGGGCAATGCGATTGCCTGGTCGTCGGCGGGCATGATGGGTTTCAAGGGCAGCCGCAAGTCGACGCCCTACGCCGCTCAGGTCGCTGCCGAAGACGCGGGCAAGAAGGCCGCCGAGCATGGCGTCCGAACCCTCGAAGTCGAGGTCAAGGGCCCCGGTTCTGGTCGCGAGTCGGCGCTTCGCGCGCTGCAGGCGGTCGGCTTCCACATCACTTCGATCCGCGATGTGACGCCGATCCCGCACAACGGCGTTCGCCCGTCGAAGCGCCGTCGCGTCTGAACCCGCACGAGGGCTTCGGTCCTCCTTTTCATGTTTTCCGGCAGGTCGCCTTCCGCTCCTGCCATACCCCGAGGGGAACACAGTGGCTGTCAACGCAAAGAACTGGCAGGAACTCAAGAAGCCGAACGGCCTCGAAAAGAAGTCGGGTGGCGATGGCAAGCGCAAGGCGACGTTCGTCGCCGAGCCGCTCGAGCGGGGCTTCGGCCTGACGCTCGGCAACTCGCTGCGCCGCGTGCTGCTGTCCTCACTGCAGGGCGCGGCCGTCACCTCGATCAAGATCGAGAATGTGCTTCACGAGTTCTCGTCGCTCGCCGGCGTCCGTGAGGACGTCACGGACATCGTGCTCAACGTCAAGCAGATCGCGCTGCGCATGCAGGGAGAAGGGCCGAAACGCCTCCAGCTCTCCGCAACCGGCCCGGCCGAGGTGACCGCGGGCATGATCGCGGCGACCGGCGATATCGAGGTGATGAACGCCGATCTGGTGATCTGTCATCTCGACGAGGGCGCGACGCTCAACATGGAGCTGACCGCTGATGTCGGTAAGGGCTATGTCACCGCGGCGTCGAACCGCCCGGCCGATGCGCCAATCGGCCTGATCCCGGTCGATGCGCTCTATTCGCCGGTCCGGCAGGTTGCCTACAAGGTCGAGAATACCCGCGTTGGCCAGGAGCTTGACTATGACAAGCTTACGCTGACGATCGAAACCGACGGCACTGTCACGCCCGAGGACGCGCTCGCTTATTCGGCCCGCATCCTGCAGGATCAGCTCCAGCTGTTCGTCCATTTCGACGATGGCATGGCGATCTCGGCTCCGAGCGCGGGCGCTTCGGCTGCCGCGGCCGGCGGTGCCGAGCCGGAGGGCGATGCCAACCAGCTCAACCGTTATCTGCTCAAGAAGGTCGACGAGCTCGAGCTCAGCGTCCGTTCGGCCAATTGCCTCAAGAACGACAACATCATCTATATTGGCGATCTGGTCCAGAAGACCGAAGCCGAGATGCTGCGCACGCCGAATTTCGGCCGCAAGTCGCTCAACGAGATCAAGGAGGTCCTTGCATCGATGGGGCTGCGCCTGGGTATGGAAATCCCGGGCTGGCCGCCTGAGAATATCGAGGAAATGGCGAAGAAGCTCGAACAGGAGTTTTGATGCCTTTGCGCGCATAAGCGCTCAAGGGCATCATCCCGGTGAAGGCCGGGATCTCGGGAGGAAAGGACAGTCTCCGATCTCCTGAGATTCCAGCTCTGGCTGGAATGTCGAGGCAGAGCAAAGGGCTTTGGGCGGTGGCCCTCATCACCGCCTGGCTTGGGGTACCTGATCCGGCCCCCTGACAAACGAAGGAAAGTCATATGCGCCATCGCGTCGGCGGTCGTAAGCTTCAGCGGACCGCATCCCACCGTACTGCCCTGTTCCGCAACCAGTCGGCTGCGCTCATCAAGCATGAGCAGATCATGACCACGCTCGCCAAGGCGAAAGAACTTCGCCCCTATGTCGAGAAGCTTGTGACGCTGGCCAAGAAGGGTGGGCTGGCCAACCGGCGCCTCGCCCATTCGCGCTTGCTCGACGATACCCAGCTCAGGAAGCTGTTCGACGTGCTGGCCGATCGTTATGCGAGCCGCAACGGCGGCTATACCCGTATCGTCAAGGCCGGTATTCGCGCATCGGATGCTGCGCACATGGCGATCATCGAGTTCGTCGATCGCGATGTATCGGCCAAAGGGCAGGATTCCGGCCCGGTCCAGACTGACGAGGATTTTGACGTCGCTGCTTGATTTGAACGCGCCGTTCACCGGCGCGTGATCGATGGCATTGCAAAGGGAGCCGTGAGCGCTACGCTCGCGGCTCATTTTGTATCGCTTGCAAGGATGTACCAGATGTCCCCGATTCGGGTGCGTGTCGCCTTCCTTGCTCTGACGTTGAGCATCGCCTTGTCCGCCTCCTCTCCCGCCATCACGGTCTCTACCGGCTTCGATTATCCGCAGACACGGCGCGATGCGATCGTGGAACTGCAATTTGGCGAGGCGATCGCCGACCCCTATCGGTGGCTCGAAAACGACGTCCGTGTCGATACTGAGGTTTCGGCATGGGTCGAGGCCGAGAACAAGGTCACCGACAGATATCTTGCATCGCTTAGCGGCCGTGACGCGATCAAGGCACGGCTCATAACGCTGTGGAATCACGAACGCTACGGCGTGCCCCGCAAGCGTGGGGGGCACTATTTCTATACTTTCAACAGCGGCTTGCAGAACCAGCCTGTATTGCTGGTACGGGACGGGATCGATGGGAAAGAGCGCCAGCTGCTCGACCCTAACAATTGGGCGAAGGATGGTGCGACGGCGCTTGACGAGTGGCGGCCATCGAATGACGGCAAGTTGCTGCTCTATTCTGTTCAGGACGGCGGAAGCGACTGGCGCACGTTACGCGTGCTCGATGTCGTCACCGGCAAGAAGCTCGAAGACGAGGTCAAGTGGGTCAAATTCTCGGACCTTGCCTGGGACGGTGAAGGCAAGGGCTTCTTCTATTCGCGCTTCCCGGAACCGCGGGCTGATGCAACGTTTCAACAGCTCAATCTCAATCATCAGGTTTATTATCACCGGGTTGGCACGTCGCAGTCCGAAGACCGACTGGTTTACGCCACGCCGCGGCGACCGAAGCTGAACCATGCCGTCACGACCACCCAGGACGGTCGCTATGCGCTGATTAAGTCAAATGCCGGCACCGACGAGCGTCATGAGGTCGTGCTTTTCGACCTTGCCGAACCCGGTTCCAAGCCACGCAAGCTGGTCAAGGGTTTCAATGACGAATGGGCGTTCGCCGGTGCGGTCGGAAGCCAGCTCTATTTCCGGACCAATTTCCGGGCCCCCCGTCAGCGGGTCGTGATGCTCGATGTCGCGCAGCCAAAGCCGAAACCGATCGAGATCGTGCCGCAGTCGGCCGACACGCTGGTAGGTGTTTCACTGGTAGGTAACCGGATGATCCTCGCCTATCTTGGCGACGCCAAGACCGAGGCCCTGCTATATGAGATGGATGGTCGGCGGGTCGGGCCGATCAACCTTCCCGACATCGGTACGGGAGCCGGCTTTGGCGGCCGGGTTGGCGACCCCGAGACGTTTTTCAGCTTTTCGAGCTATGCTACGCCGGGAACAATCTATCGGCTCAATACTGCTACGGCCGTGATGGAGAAGTTCATCCAGCCCAAGCTCGCTTTCGAACCCGCTGACTTCGCGGTGGATCAAATCTTCTACAAATCGAAGGATGGGACAGAGATCCCGATGTTCGTAGCGCGGAAGAAGAGCACTCCGCCGGGTGCTCCGGCATTGCTGTACGGCTATGGCGGTTTTAACATAGCTCTCACCCCAACCTTCTCAGCGTCGGTGCTTCAGTGGATGGAGATGGGGGGTGTCTACGCGGTCGCCAACCTCCGTGGTGGTGGCGAATATGGCAAAGCCTGGCATGATGCCGGGCGGCTGGCCGCGAAGCAGAATGTGTTTGACGATTTCATCGCGGCCGGCGAATTTCTCGTCTCGAGCGGGATCAGCGCCAAGGGCAAACTGGGCGCGATCGGCCGATCGAATGGCGGATTGCTGGTTGGTGCCGTGGTCAATCAGCGGCCGGACCTGTTTGCGGCAGCCAACCCGGCGGTCGGGGTGATGGATATGCTTCGGTTCAACCGATTCACCGCCGGCCGCTACTGGGTCGACGATTATGGCGATCCCGGCAAGGAGAGCGATTTCCGTATCCTGCGCGGCTATTCGCCCTATCACAACATCGCCTCGGGAGCCGATTATCCGGCGATCATGGTGACGACCGCAGACACTGACGATCGTGTCGTCCCGGGCCACAGCTTCAAATATGCCGCCGCGCTACAGTCGGCCAGTATCGGGCGCAAGCCGCACCTGATCCGGATCGAGACACGCGCCGGACATGGTTCAGGTAAGCCCACCGACAAGCTCATCGACGAATATGCTGATCTGTGGACCTTCTTCGCCCACTGGACGGGGATCACTTTGCCTAATTAACCCCCTTGCCAAAAAGGGGATGCTCCATGCGGCTGATTTTCCTGGCGCCCTTGTTGCTTGGGTTGACCTCATCGATGATTGGCTCCCTGTACCAGGGCCTCGTTGAGGTCTGGGAGGTCGGTCAGCGATTCTGGCAGCGGCGGTCGAGGCCAGTGAACGTTCGCAGGTGCCACATGCCGGACATGGGTCTCGCTTGAGCCGCATGCTATTCAGCTTGCCGCAATCTGTTGTCGGATAGTCGCATGGTCATGGTAGTGCGTAATAGTGAGAGGGGCAGGGATATGATCAAGCAACTCGTCGGATCGGCAACGGTGCTGGCCCTCTTGATGGGAGCGGCGGCTCCTGCGACGGCGCGGCCCTGGGGTGGCTATGGCGGCCATTACGGTCATCATCGTCATGGCGGCGGTGATACATTCGGTAATATCCTGCTCGGTGCGGTAATTGGCGGCGGGATCTTCGCGATTGCCAATTCTGCCAACAAGAACAAGGCGACGCCTTCGCGTCGCAGTGCGGACCAGCGCGACGATCTGCGCGACTCCGGCTCGGATGCGCGTGAAGTCGCCGCGATGTGCAGCGATGCAGTCGAGAGCATGGCCCGCGGCCGGGTTGCCTCGATCGACTCGGTCGACCGCGATGGCCCCGGCTGGCGCGTGGATGGCGTGATTGACGTCGAACGTGATGGTGATCGCCATTTTTATTGCGATGTCGTCGACGGACGGATCGAGACCGTCCAACTCAGCAACCGCGAAGGCCAGCGTCGCTCGCCGCGCGGCTGACGAGCAATTCGCCCTGCTGCCGGGTGGCGGCAGGGCCGCATCACTTCGGTGTGGATAATCCGCGCATCCGCTGGACAGGCGAGCCGTCCTTCTTTATCGGCTCCCCATGACAGCCCAGCTTCCCGCTACCGCCGCCCCGAAACCCAGTTCCCATCCGCAGGAAACCATCCTGATTGTCGATTTCGGCAGTCAGGTGACTCAGCTGATAGCGCGTCGCGTACGCGAGGCCGGAGTCTATAGCGAAATCGCCCCGTTCAACGCGGCTGACGCGGCCTTCGACCGACTCCAGCCCAGGGGAATAATCCTCGGGGGAGGGCCTGCGTCGGTCGCCGACATCGGCAGCCCGCGCGCGCCGCAGCGCTTCTTCGAAGCAGGCGTCCCGATCCTCGGTATCTGCTATGGTCAGCAGACGATGTGCCAGCAACTCGGCGGCTCGGTCACCCCGAGCCAGGACAGTCGCGAGTTCGGCCGCGCCTTCATCGAGATCAGGGATCGCTCGGCCTTGTTCGACGGGCTGTGGCAGGAGGGTGAGCATCACCAGGTCTGGATGAGCCATGGCGACAAGGTTGACGCGCTGCCGCACGGATTCGCGCCGATCGCGGTCTCGGAAGGTGCGCCCTTCGCGGTGACCTCGGACGAGACGCGCCGGTTCTACGGAGTCCAGTTTCATCCGGAGGTGGTCCATACGCCCGATGGTGGCAAGCTGATCGCCAATTTTGTCCGCCATGTCTGCGGATTGGCGGGCGACTGGTCGATGGCCGAGTTCCGCGCGACCAAGATCGCCGAGATTCGCAAGCAGGTCGGCTCTGGCCGCGTCATCTGTGGTCTGTCGGGCGGCGTTGACAGCGCGGTGGCGGCGGTGCTGATTCATGAGGCGATCGGCGACCAGCTGACCTGCGTTTTCGTCGACCATGGTCTGATGCGGCTCGGCGAGGCTGATCAGGTCGTCAGCCTGTTCCGTGAGCACTATGGCATCCCGCTCGTCCATGTGAATGTGGAGACGCTGTTTCTCAATGGCCTCAAGGGCGTCACCGACCCCGAGGCCAAGCGCAAGTTCATCGGCAAGACCTTCATCGAGATATTCGAGGCCGAAGCGAAGAAGATCGGCGGTGCCGATTTCCTCGCGCAGGGTACGCTTTATCCCGATGTGATCGAGAGCGTCAGCTTCACCGGCGGGCCTTCGGTCACGATCAAGAGCCACCACAATGTCGGTGGCCTGCCCGAGCGGATGAACATGAAGCTGGTCGAGCCGCTGCGCGAACTGTTCAAGGACGAGGTTCGTGACCTCGGTCGCGAACTGGGTCTGCCCGACATCTTCGTCGGCCGGCATCCCTTCCCGGGGCCGGGCCTTGGCATCCGCATTCCCGGCGAGGTCACCAAGGAACGTTGCGACATCCTGCGCAAGGCGGATGCGGTCTATCTCGACGAAATCCGCCGCGCGGGGCTCTACGATGCGATCTGGCAGGCCTTCGCGGTGCTGCTGCCGGTTCGCACCGTTGGTGTGATGGGCGATGGCCGAACCTATGATTATGTCTGCGCGCTGCGCGCCGTCACCTCGACCGACGGCATGACCGCCGATGTCTACCCGTTCGATGCCGCCTTCCTTAGCCGCGTAGCGACCCGCATCGTCAACGAGGTGCAGGGGATCAACCGGGTTGTGTATGACTATACGTCGAAACCGCCCGGAACCATCGAGTGGGAGTGAGGGAGCAGCACCGCACCCAATACAGTTAAGTCGGACAAGATACCGAACTAACGCTTGCTTTCACTGTTTTCCCGATCCTGCGCCTCGTCCGCCCGCAAGAACATGCTCGAATGAAAAGGGCGCTGTTCGGTTCAGGTTGAACCGTTTGCGCTCTTGCGTCCACCGTGCCGGTGACTTCGCCTGCCAGGCTTGGACTACACCTGGCACGCAAGAGCGTTCATCGGGCAACAGCTGATCATCCTTGAGCGGCAGTCAGTCGGCAGCCTAAACATAATCTAATAATCTGATATTAATTATTATATATCAATTAGTCGCGTGATAATTTTACCTACCGATGCGCTAAATATGAAAAAATCAATTAGATAATTGCGCGATATATTTATTTTTTAAAATAAAATGTGTCATCGTTTCAGCGGAACAATGGTCCCCACGCAGCATTTAGGTTGCAAGGGAGACTTGAATTATGATTTCTCGACTGAAAAATAGCGTCACCGGGCCTGCCTTTTTTCTTCCCATAATGTTAGCGGCGCTCGATTTGACGACGTCCGCGCATGCTGCGACGGCCACCGCCAGCTTTGCCGTGACAGCAACGGTGCAGGCGACCTGCCTGATCAGTGCAACGCCGATGGCCTTTGGCACTTATACCGGCGTCCAGGCCGACACGACTTCGACGATCTCGGTCACCTGCACGACATCCACCCCATACACGATCGGCCTCAATGCCGGCCTCGCGCCAGCCGCCACGGTAACATCGCGCAAGATGGTCGGGCCGTCGGCGGCGACATTGGCCTACAGCCTGTCCTCCGATGCGCCGCGCGCGGTGAACTGGGGCATGACGGTGCCGACCGATACGGTCGCGGGCACCGGCAACGGAAGCGCACAGTCGCTCACGGTCTATGGTCGGATCGCCGCTGCGCAATTCGTTGCGCCGGGCGCCTACACCGACACCGTCATCGCAACCATTACCTATTGAGGTGACCATGAATCCGAACGTGAAGACCATTGCCGCTGCACTCGCGGTAACGCTGGCCGGTATGGCCCAGGCTCAGTCGCTGACGGTGTTGCCAGTCAGCATCCAGCTTACACCGGGTCAGGGGGCGACGTCGCTCACCGTCCTCAATCAGGGTGATGCCGAGACATCGGTCCAGGTGCGGGTTTTCGCCTGGAACCAGGCCAGCGGCACCGATGAACTGGTCGCGTCATCGAGCGTCCTCACCAGCCCACCGCTCGCGATGATTGCTCCGGGTACCAGCCAGGTCATCCGATTGGCGTTGCGCGAGGTCCCGGTTGGCAAGGAAGCGACCTACCGCATCCTCGTCGACCAGATTCCGGCGCCTGCGGACCCGGGGACGGTGCGCATTGCATTGCGCCTGTCGATTCCGGTGTTCGCGGAGCCCAAGACCCGGACCACCCCGATGATCAGCTACCGGATCGAACGCAAGGGTGGCCAAGCCTGGCTCGTCGCCGCCAATGGTGGCAGCCGCCACGAAACGATCCGCGATATCGCCCTGACCGCAGGGGGAGGTCGTATGCTCGGAACCGGCGCCAACGCCTCGCCTTATATTCTGGCGGGTGCGACACGCCGCTGGATGATTGAGTCTCGCGGCGGTGCGCTGCCGGAAGCCGGCAGTACCATGCGCCTGACCGGCAAGGGTGATAGCGGGCCGGTCGACCAGATGGTACGCGTCGTCGCCAGCCGATGACGGGAACCGTCATTCTGCGCGGGATTGCGGCCAGTTGCCTGGCGATGGCTGCGTCAACGCAAGTTGCCGCGGCGACCGCCACCGCAACCTTCGCCGTCACTGCGACCGTCCAGGCGGGTTGCGTTATCACGGCGACGCCGCTCGCATTCGGCACCTATTCAGGAACCCAGGTCGATGCGACTTCGACCATGTCGGTGACGTGCACCAACACCACGCCCTACAATATCGGACTCGGTGCCGGAGCGGGAAGCGGGGCGACGGTCGCTGCCCGCAAGATGACCAGTGGCGCTGTTCTGCTGAACTATTCGCTGTCGCGCGATGCCGGCCGCTCGCTCAACTGGGGCAATACCGTCGCGACCGATACGCTTGCCGGGACCGGTACGGGCGCCGCTCAGACGCTCACGGTCTATGGCCGGATCGCGGCGGGACAGTTCGTGACGCCCGGCAGTTATACCGACACTATCATCGCCACTGTGACCTACTGAATGGCCGCAGCCGCCCCACCGGAAGGCGCGTGCGCTGTCCTGAACCATTGGTAGCCGACGCGGAACAGCCATGCGTATTGCCGCGGCGATGATCGGGCTGGCGATTGCCCTCGTTCCGCGCCCTGCAGCAGCCGGTGACGTGCTGTTGCTCGATGTACGGATCAACGATTTTCCGGTCGGCAAGATCGGCGAATTTGTGATGCAGGACGGCGCGTTGCTGGCGCGGGGGTCCGAACTTCGGGATCTGGGTCTTAGATCGGATGTCACTCCGTCGGACGAACTGGTTGCGCTGTCCGCCATTCCGGGGATCACATGGCGTTTCGATGGGCCCGGCCAGCAGCTGTTCGTTACCGCTGCCAGCGCTGCGCTGGTACCAACCTTGCTCAAGGTCGATGGCAGTATCATGGCCAATGACGAGGTCGTCAGCGGGACCGGCGTGACGATAGACTATGATCTGAGCTTCAGTTCGGGAAATTCCGAAACCAGCGCCAGCGGACTTTTCGATGTCCGGGCCTTTTCGCCATTGGGCACCGTCAGCTCGGGTTTCCTCGCCTTTGCCGGCAACGGGCCGAGCGGTCACGGAAGCATCTCGCTGATCCGGCTCGATACCACTTTTACGCACTCCGATATCGAGCACCAGCGCCGCACGCGCATCGGCGACTTCGTCACCGGCGGCCTTCGCTGGACCCGGCCGCTCCGCATGGCGGGGATCCAGGTCGTCACCGATTTTGGACTGCGGCCCGACCTGATCACCTTCCCGCTACCCTCAGTCAGCGGCACCGTGGCGCTGCCCTCGGCGGTCGATGTGCTGGTCAACGGCACGCGGCTGTTTAACCGTCCGGTGCCGGCCGGCCCGTTTGAAATTCCCCAATTGCCGGTTGTGACCGGCGCCGGCAGGATATCCGTAGCCGTGTCCGATGCGCTTGGTCGGCAGGTCGTCACCGAACGGCGCTTCTATGCAAGCGCAGAGCTGCTATCACCCGGTCTGCAAAGCTATTCGGCGCAGGCCGGGGTCGTCCGCCGGAACTGGGGAATTCTGAGCAACGATTATGGCAGCTTTGCCGCAAGTGCCACGCTGCGTCGGGGCCTGTCCTCCTCGCTGACCGTCGAAGCTGCGGCCGAGGCGACACACGGTGCCGTCGTTGTGGGCGGCGGCGCGGTGATCAATGCCGGCAATATCGCGCTGATCGACATCGCTTTGGCCGGAAGCCACGGCAACGGTCACGGCAACGGTATGCTGATATCACTCGGGATCCAACGCAGCGGACCGTATTTGAGCTTCGGGGCATCGACCACGCTTGCGAGCCGCCGGTTTCGCGACATTGCAGCGGTCAATGGCGACCCGGTGCCGCACCGTCAGGTCAATGCCAGCGTCAGCATGACCGTGCGGCATTTCGGTTCCGTGGGCCTGGCCTTTGCCGGGCTCGACCGAAGGGCGATCACATCGAGTGTCGTTTCGCCGGCGGGGGATGGGCCCTATCTGGTCCCTGCTCAGCACGCCCGGATCGTCACCGCGAGCTATTCGGGTCAGTTTGGGCGAATGGCCGTCTATGCCACGGGTTACCGCGATTTCGCACGGCTGGGCGGCAAAGGCATGCTGATCGGGCTGACATTGCCTCTGGGCACCCGCCGATCGGCGAGCCTGAGCGGTGGAGCGGGGACGGGCGGCCGCTACGCCCAGGTTCAGATGTCACAGTCGATCGCCAAGATCGGTGACTGGGGCTATCAGCTGCTTGGTTCGAAAGGTGCGTCGAGCCATGCGTTCGGAGAGATTGGACACAAGACCGGATGGGCGCTGTTGTCGGTCGGTGCCGATCACTCAGGCCGCGAGACGACCGTCCGGGGGCAGGCGCAGGGGTCGCTGTCGATGGTCGACGGCGGGCTGTTCGCGTCGAACCAGATCGACGACAGCTTTGCCATCATCGACACCAACGGCCTCGCCGGGGTGCGCGTCCTGCAGGAGAATCGCAGTGTCGGGCGCACCAATGCCAAGGGTCTCCTGCTGGTCGCCGGATTGCGGTCGTTCGAACTCAACCGATTGTCGGTGGATCCCAGCGACATTCCGATGGATGCCACGCTCGATATCACCAAGGTCACCGTGCGGCCCGCGGACCGATCCGGCGTCGTCGTCCGCTTCCCGGTCACGATGAACAGCGGCGCATTGCTGCGGCTCGTGGATGAAACCGGAGTGGCCCTGCCGGCCGGCTATTCGGCGAAGCTGATCGCTACCGGCGTGACAGTTCCCGTGGGCTTCGGTGGCCAGGCCTATGTTCAGATGCTGGTACGGCACAATGTGGTTTTGGTTGAACGGCTTGATGGCCGCCATTGCCGTGCCGAGTTCGACTACCAGGCTGTGCCGGGCGAAATCCCGGTCATCGGGCCGGTCATCTGCAGGCGGCGCAAGCCATGACGCGCTGGTTCGCCGCCAGTCTTCTGCTGGTCGCATCAACCGCTGCGGGTGGGGCTTGTACCATTTCCGCATCGGGAGTTGCATTCGGGATCTACGATACCACGAAATCAACCCCCACCGATTTCACAGGCACAGTGCGGGTCACATGCAGCAAGCAATCGGGCAATGGCCCATATAATATAACGCTCAGCCGCGGAGGCGCCGCCAGCTATGGTGCGCGCAGAATGATTCTCGGCGGATTTATGCTGCCCTATCAACTCTACACCGATGCGGCCCACACCAAAATCTGGGGTGATTTCTCGAGCGGTGTCTTTGTCGTGACGGGCACGGATGACATTCCGTCGCACGGCGGAACCAAGACCTACCAAGTCTACGGACGGATAGCGGCAAGGATAAGTGCGCATCCCGGTGGAGGTTATCTCGACACCATCGTCGCCGCGCTGACCTATTGAGCCCGACGCTCAGAATTCGATGATCGTGAGCGTCACCTGGGCAGGGTTGTCCCGCGAGACGATGACTCGCGGCGGGGCGGCAACGATGGCGGGAGTCGGGAGTGAGTCGGCGCAGATATTGCCACGCCCCCCGTCCGCACGCTGCGCAATCGCCTGAGCGGTGATCGTGCACGAGGCTGCGACCGTTACGCCAACCCCAAAGGCATAGACGTTGGTGGCCGCTGATGCCGGCGACGTGCCGATCTGGGCGACCAGGACTGCCGGGAGAGTGAAAAGCATCCGCATCCCCAGATGCCTGCCGAACTTGGCGACACACAAGAAGCGAAATCGCACAGGGTTGTCGCTATATCGCTGCCTAGTGTCCTTTGAGGCACACGGGCCATCCTGGCATTGCCGGAGACCTGAGGTGCTAATCGGCAGCTCGAACCTCCCCCTGACTCCGCCACCGATCTCATCTATGCTCTCCGCAAGTGTCCGGCTGAGTTGCGCGCCGGGCAAGCCGGAAAGGATGCGGGATCATGGCGACAGCGCACTGGCTCGTGAAATCGGAGCCCAACAGCTATTCCTTCGACGATCTCGTTCGCGATGGCCGGACGGTGTGGGATGGCGTTCGCAACAATGCTGCGGCGCTGCATCTGAGGGCGATGAAGGAAGGCGACGAGCTGCTCTTCTACCATAGCCAGGAAGGCAAGGAGATCGTCGGCATCGCGAGGGTCGTCCGCACCGCCTTTCCCGACAGCAGTGATCCCAGCGGCCGTTTCGTCGCGGTCGAACTCGTCCCTGTGCGGCCGCTCAAGCGCCCGGTGACGCTGGGTGACATGAAGGCGAATACCGCTTTGTCCAACATGGCAATGCTGCGTCAGAGCCGGTTGTCCGTCTCTCCGGTCACGGCTGACGAGTGGGCAGCGCTGATGGCGATGGCCGAAGCCTGAGCTTCGCCGACATCAGGTGGCGTGGCCCGGATTGATTGCGGCCGACTAAATTGCGTACAACAGCACGACGGCTGAACGCCCGGATCTAATCCGGCACGGTCGTCACAGGAGAGGGCTTGGGAGAGGATGCTCATGGATTCGATGGATGAAACCTACGACTTCGTAGTGGTAGGAAGCGGCGGCGGTTCGATGTGCGCCGGTTTGATCATGCGCGAAGCAGGCAAGAGCGTCCTGATACTCGAAAAAACCGACCTGATTGGCGGTTCGACCGCCAAGGCCGGTGGCGTGATGTGGGTCCCGAACAACCGCTTCATGGCGGCCGACGGCGTCGAGGACAGCCCGGAGCGGGCGATGGCCTATCTCGATGCGGTCGTCGGGGATCATAACGATACCCCCGGTGCCACGCGGGATCGGCGGGCCGCCTATGTCGAAAATGCCCCCCGGATGATCGACTTTCTGGTGAAACAGGGCATCAGGCTCCGGCGGATCAGGAGCTGGCCGGACTATTATGATGATCGTGCCGGCGGTTCGGAACCGGGCCGCACCGTCGTCGCCGAGCTTTTCAATCTCAACGAGCTTGGAGATCTGAAGGCGAAGCTACGGCCGAATAATTTTCCGATTGCGGGCCCGCTCGACGAGCTGATGCAGCTGCCGCTCTTCAAGCGGTCGTGGCGGTCCAGATATCTGATGATGAAGACGGCGCTGCGCACGGTCAGCGCGCGCCTCACTGGCAAGCATTGGGTGACGGCCGGAGCGGCGCTGCAGGGACGGATGCTCCAGCAAGCAGCCGGCAAGGGCATCGAGATTCGCACCGACGCGCCGGTAAAGGAGATCCTCGTCGAGGACGGCGCAGCAGTTGGCCTCGTTACGGTCAAGGACGGGCGCGACTGGCGGGTCGGCGCGCGGTGCGGCATCCTCGTCAATGCCGGTGGCTTCGCCCACAACCAGGCGATGCGCGACGAACATATTCCCAACACGTCTACCGAATGGACCCACGCCGCCCCCGGGGACACCGGCGACATGCATCGGGAGCTTGCTCGGCTCGGTGCAGCGATGGCGCAAATGAACGAGATGGTCGGTAACCAGATGACCTTGCCGCCCGGCGTTGCGCCCGTCGGCGTACAGATGCAGCTCGCCAAGCCGCACGCCATCCTCGTCGACCAGTCGGGTGAGCGCTATTTGAATGAAGGCGGCTCATATATGGAGTTCTGCCAGGGCATGCTCGCGCGCAACGAGGAAGTCTCCGCCATTCCCAGCTGGATGGTCGTCGATACCCGCTTCCTGCGCGATTACATGATCGGCAGCACCATGCCTGGCACCGGGAAGCCGCAGAGCTGGTACGACAGCAATTATCTGCGCAAGGGCGAGACGATCGAGCAACTGGCAACGGCCTGCGGTATGGATCCGGCCCGACTCAAGGCGAACGTCGATCGCTTCAACGGCTTTGCGCGCAACGGTCGCGACGAGGATTTCGGTCGCGGCAACCGTGCCTATGACCGTTGGTTGGGCGATCGCACGCACGGGCCCTCAGCCACTCTCGGCACGATCGAGGAGGGTCCTTTCTTCGCGGTGCCGGTGGTGCCGGGCGATGTCGGCACCTTCGGCGGCGTCGTAACCGACACCCATGCACGGGTACTGCGCGACGACGGTACGCCGATCCGCGGTCTGTACGCGACGGGTACGACGACGGCATCGGTGATGGGACGCACCTATCCGGGCGCGGGCTGCAGCATCGGGCCGTCATTCACATGGGGCTTTGTCGCCGCGCGGCACGCGCTGGAGCAGGCGAGCACCTGAATTTAGCGGCGGCGCTTGACCATACGCAGCGTCGGCCAGCAACCGCGAACTATCCGGTCGGCCAGGTACATGCCCTGGCGCCGATAGGCTTGGGCAACCGCATCGGCCTGGCTGTCGAGCAGGCCCGCCAGCAGCAGTGAGCCGCCCGGCAGGATGGCATTGCCGAACACCGGTGCGAGTTCGATCAAGGGGCCTGCGAGGATATTGGCGATGAGGAGATCGTAGGGTAGCCGCGCCTTGAGCCGACGATGTGCGAGTCCGGCGCCGACGACGAGCTCCACCTCTCCCCGACCCCGGCCCAAACGCACGCGGTTGGCGATGGCATTTTCACAGGTCACTTCAATCGACACCGGGTCGATATCGGACGCGATGACCTTGGCGGCGGGCCACAGCGAGTGCGCAGCGAAGGCCAGCAGGCCGGTGCCGGTGCCGATGTCGGCGATATCATCGAACCGCAGGCCGCTGCGGCGCAGCTTGTCGAGCATCATCAGGCAGCCCGTTGTCGTCTCATGATGGCCGGTTCCGAAGGCCCGGCCTGCGTCGATCATGAAGCAGGTCATGCCATCGGGGACCTGATCGGCATTGTGCGGTGTATGGACAAAGAATCGGCCCGCGTGGATCGGCTCGAGCCCCGATTGTGACAGCGTCACCCAGTCCTGTTCAGCAATATGACTGATGAGCGGACTAACGCCCCTGGCGCTCGGCACGAGCGCGGTAATTGCCGCGATCAGCGCCTTGCCGGGCTTGCCTTCGACATAGACGTCGAGCTGCCACAGGTCGGGCCGTTCCGGATCGGCTTCGCTCGTCATCAGTGTGGGCGGCGGTTCGAACATCGCCAGTTCGGGTACCTCGCCTGCCAGCAGCTCGCCTTCTTCCTTGGTGCAGGGCAGGGTGATTTTCCAGCTTCCCTCTCGATTGGGCGCGAACGGGAAGCCTGTTACGCCGTCCCCCTTAGGCTCGGCCTTGCGCTTACCGGACATAGCTGGCTCCATTGAGGTCAATTATCGCGCCCGTCATCGAGGGTGGCGCATCGAGCGCAAGAAATTTGACGGTGTCGGCGATCTCCGCCGGCTCGGCGACCCTGCCCAGCGGGATGTCGGCGAGCAGCTTGTCGCCGCCCCGGCTGGCCAGATAGTCTTCGGCCATGCCGGTCATCGTAAAACCCGGGCAGACGGCGAATGCGTAGATGGACTCGGCGGCATAGCCACGTGCGATCGTCTTGGTCATCGCCACCATGCCGGCCTTGGAGGCCGCATAATGCCAATGCGACGGGCTGTCGCCACGATAGGCGGCGCGGCTGGCGATATTGACGATGCGACCGCCGCCATGATGCCGAAAGTGAAGCACCGCCAGCCGGCACAGTTCGGCCGAAGCGGTGAGGTTGATCTGCATGGTTCGGTTCCATGCATCGGTCCAGGCTGCGTCCGGCGCATCGATCGATGCCGCCTCGAAGATGCCGGCATTGTTGATGAGTACGTCGATGCGTCCGTCGAGCCGGGCGAGTGCCAGATCCCAGATTCGGTGCGGTGCGGTGGGGTCGCAGAGATCGGCAGCGACAATATCGTCGGCGGCTTCGGCCGAACGATGGCCGATGACGCGAACATTCTCTCTGCGGAAACGCTCGACGATCGCCTCGCCGATGCCACGGCTGGTGCCAGTGGCGAAGATATGAACAGCCATGGTCGCGCCGATAAGCGCTGGCGCACTTTTCGGCAATTTTTGTTTAGCACCTCAGGCGCGCTGCGCCTGAGGTGCTAAACCTGTTACGCGGCGATCTTGGAGACGAAATCGCCAGTGATGGTTTCGAGCTTGGAAAGTTCGCCGTCGACGCGGCGGAAGCCGGCCTCAAGGATATCGATCTCGCCGGCGACGGATTCGGTGTCGGCGCGTATCGCCTGGATGGTCGTCGACATCGAGTCGGCGGCCATGGCGGTCTGGTCGACCGCAGCGGTGATCATGGTCACGGTGTGCGCCTGGGTTTCCATGGTCGTGCGGATGCGCTGGGCCGATGTCTTGACCTCTCCGACGATATCACGGATCGCGCCGTTGGCCTCGACGGTCTGACGGGTGGCGGTCTGGATCGCGGAGATCTTGGCGGCGATGTCGTCCGTGGCGCGTGCGGTCTGGCTGGCGAGGCTCTTCACCTCCTGCGCCACGACTGCGAAACCGCGACCTGCATCGCCGGCGCGGGCAGCCTCGATCGTGGCGTTGAGCGCGAGCAGGTTGGTTTGCCCCGCGATGTCGCGGATCAGGCCGAGGATCGACTCGATCGCCTGGGCGTGTTCGGACAGCACCTCGGAGATGGCTACGGCGTGGATCGAGCGGTCGGCGGCGCGGGTTGCTATCTGGGCGGCGACCTCGACCTCGGCACGGCTTTCCTCGATCGCGCGAATCAGTCCGGCGGCGGTATGGGCAGCCTCGCGCATTGCGAGCGCCGACTGTTCGGTGGCAGCGGCGACCTCGGAGGTCTTGCCGAGCATGCCGCGAGCGGCGTGCGAAGTCTGGCCAGTCCGCTCCCGCAGGCCGCGCGAGTCGTCGAGCGCGCGGGTCAGCGTGTCCGAAATGTCGCCACGGAATGTCGCGCTCTCGTCGGCCAGATTATTGTGCTGGGCCGCACGGTTATGTGCGCCCACGATCGTGAAGGTCACATCGAAAAAGAGCGCATTGACGGCGAACAGTGCCTCGCAGCTCCGGGCGACGAACTCCGGGTCGTCACCATGGTTGCGGATCAGGAAGCTCGTGACCGCGGCAAACCTTTCCGAAGTCTTTTGGGCGATGGTCCGATGGTCACCACCTTGCGAAACATAGGTGAAGGTGTTGCGGGCATAACTCCGCAGAAAGTCCATCTTCACGCCTTCGTTGAACAGGTTTTTCCAGATCTGAACCGCGCGATCGGCGGATGCATGGCCTCCCACCGTCGCAACAAAGGCAGCCCGAACCTCGGCCTGCGACGAGAAGGTCGAGGCGTAGAACAGGCTCAGTTCGGCCAGGATAGCTTCGCCGGCACGCTCCCCTATCCTGGTGAGATAGCTATTGAGCAGACCGTCGCGGTCATAGAGGGTGAGCTTCGTAGCCAATTCCTGATCGGTAAGGCCGACCAAATCTTTCTCGAGACTGCTCATCGGGGCTCCCGCGCCATGCATTTGATTCCATTGATCGACCCGTCCTAGGCGCGAATGGTAAACAGGGTCTTTAGGATGAATCGAATTCGCCAAGAGAATCTCCCCGAAACGATGCCTAGCGCTTGCATGGTGCGGCGCATCGTCTAAGACATGGCGAGTCGACAGAGGGAGGGCATCATGTCGCGCAATCCGGGGCGTCCGCTTTCGCCACATCTGACAATCTGGAGGTGGGGACCGGCGATGGCGGTCTCGATCCTCCACCGTGCCACGGGCGCCGGAATGGCGGTCGTCGCGGGCTTAATCTTCGTCTGGTGGCTTACCGCCGCGGCGATGGGCGCCGACGCCTATTCCACCTTCCTCGCGGTGGCGAGCCATAAGCTCGCCTATGTCGTCTGGATCGGCCTCACCTGGTCCTTCTTCCAGCATCTCTGCAACGGACTGCGCCATTTCGTGATGGATATGGGTGCCGGCTATGAACTGAAGACCAACCGAATGGTTGCGATCGTCGTGATGGCGGTGCCGCTGCTCCTCACCTTGGTGATCTGGGCTCCGATCCTGGCCAAACTCGCGTCTGGGGAGGGCGAATAATGGGCACCGGTACCGGACTCGGCCGCGTTCGCGGTCTCGGCTCGGCCAAACATGGCTCGATGCACTGGTGGCGCCAGCGGGTGACCGCGGTCGGTAATCTTCTGCTCGCCACATGGTTTGTCGTCGCGCTTTTTCGCCTTCCGTCGTTCGAGCATGCGGCGATCGTGCAATGGATCGGATCGCCGATCGTTGCCGTTGCGCTGATCCTCCTTGCAGTATCGGTCTTCTATCATCTGCGCCTAGGCCTCCAGGTGATCGTCGAGGACTATATCCATGAAGAAGCCGGCAAGGTGTTCTTCGTGCTATTGCTCAACTTCTACGCGATCGCGGGCGCCGCGCTGGCGATTTTCTCGATCCTCAAGATCGCTTTTGGGGGAGTGCCCGCCTGATGACCGAGGCTTACAAGATCATCGACCACCTTTATGATGCGGTGGTCGTCGGTGCGGGCGGCTCCGGCTTGCGCGCTACCATGGGGGCTGCCGGTGCAGGCCTCAAGACTGCCTGCATCACCAAGGTTTTCCCGACTCGCAGTCATACGGTCGCGGCGCAGGGCGGTATTGCCGCCTCGCTCGGCAATATGGGTCCCGATCACTGGACCTGGCACATGTACGATACCGTCAAGGGGTCGGACTGGCTCGGCGATCAGGACGCCATCGAATATATGGTGCGCGAAGCGCCCGCCGCGGTGATCGAGCTTGAACATGCCGGCGTGCCGTTCAGCCGCACGGCTGAGGGCAAGATCTATCAGCGCCCGTTCGGCGGCCATATGCAGAATATGGGCGCGGGACCGCCGGTGCAGCGCACCTGCGCCGCCGCTGACCGCACCGGCCACGCCATGCTGCACGCGCTCTACCAGCAGAGCCTGAAGTATGACGCGGACTTCTACATCGAATATTTTGCGCTCGATCTGATCATGGAGAATGGCGAGTGCAAGGGCGTGATCGCGCTCTGCATGGAGGATGGTTCGATCCATCGCTTCCGCAGCCATGCGGTTGTGCTCGCGACGGGCGGTTCGGGCCGCACTTATTTCTCTGCGACGTCGGCGCATACCTGCACCGGAGACGGCGGCGGCATGGTGCTGCGCGCCGGGCTACCGCTGCAGGACATGGAGTTCGTCCAGTTCCACCCCACCGGCATTTACGGCGCGGGCGTGCTCATCACCGAGGGCGCGCGCGGCGAGGGCGGTTATCTGACCAACTCCGAGGGCGAGCGCTTCATGGAGCGCTATGCTCCTACGGCCAAGGATCTCGCCAGCCGCGACGTCGTGTCGCGGTCGATGGCAGCCGAGATGCGCGAAGGCCGCGGCGTCGGCAAAAATGGCGACTATATCTACCTGCACCTCGATCATATCGATCCCAAGGTGCTGGCCGAGCGTCTGCCCGGCATCACCGAGACCGGCAAGATCTTTGCCAATGTCGATTTGACCCGCCAGCCGCTGCCGGTGACGCCAACCGTTCACTACAATATGGGGGGCGTCCCCTGTAACTATCATGGCGAGGTCGTGACCCTGAAGGATGGTAACCCGGACACAGTTGTGCCGGGCCTGTTCGCGGTCGGCGAAGCCGCCTGCGTGTCGGTCCACGGCGCCAACCGTCTTGGCTCCAACTCGCTGATCGATCTGGTTGTGTTCGGCCGCGCGACGGGCTTCCGTCTCGCCGAGCTGATCAAACCGATGAGCAAGCATGGCGCTGTGGTGAAAGAAGCGGACGACAAGGCGCTCGCCCGCCTCGACCATTATCGCAACTGTAGCGGCGGATCTCCGACGTCCGAGATTCGTCTCAACATGCAGCACACGATGCAGAAGCATTGTGCGGTGTTCCGCGACAATGAGCTGCTGGGCGAGGGCCTTGGGCTCATCGACAACGTCTATGCCAATCTCCAGGACGTCGGCATCAAGGATCGCTCGCTGATCTGGAATACCGATCTCGTCGAGACACTGGAGCTCGATAATATGCTGCCGCAAGCCGTGGTGACGATGCATGGCGCGGCCAATCGCCACGAAAGCCGCGGCGCGCACATGCACGAAAGCTATCCCGATCGCGACGATGCGAACTGGATGAAGCACACCATCACCTGGTTCGACAAAGGCGCGGTCAAGATCGATTACCGCCCGGTGCATGAATATACGCTCACCGACGAAGCCGAATATGTGAAACCGAAGCCGCGCGTTTATTGAGCGGGTCGGTTCTGGATACAGCGGAAAGGGGGCTTCGGCCCCCTTTCTTGTCTCTGGACGCTCTAGCGTGAGACCCTGTGTGCCTTCCGGCAAAATGCGCTAGGTCCTCCCTCCGTAAAATCGCTTATGTCGCGGCATGCGGGCATTTGGGATCAAAGGCCTGATAAGTTTATATGCGATTGAGATGGCGCGTTGTCCCCGGAGGACCCGCCTCGAGATGGGAGATACAGGATGAACGTCCCCGAAGGTGATATCGCCAAGGCCGGTGGATGCCCGTTCAGCGGTGCTTTTCCGGCGGACGCCAATTCGCTGACCGACGCGAAGGTGATCGCCGAGCCGCAGAAATTCTACAAGGCGATGCGCGACAACGATCCGGTCTATTTCGACGAGAAGCTCGGCATGTACCTCGTCTCCCGCTACGAGGACGTTGTCGAGGTCCTCAAGGATCCGATCACCTATTCGGACAAGATGGGCTACGACCATATGTATGGCGGCCCATATCGTGAGGAGTTCATGCAGATCCTCGAGCGGGATGGCGGTGGCTTCTTCTACGACGCGATCAAGGATGATCCGCCCGCCCACACGCGGGTTCGCCGACTGCTCGACAAGGCTTTCACCGCGCACCGCGTCGCAACCCTGGAACCCGGTATCCGCAAGGTCGTGATCGACTTGATCGACGAGATGCTCGACGCGGGCGAGGGGGGGGAAGTCGTCGATGGCGTAACGAAATTCTCGGTCCCCGTGACCATCCGTATCATCTGCGAGCAGCTCGGCATCGAGCATTTCAATGCAGAGAAGATTCACCGCTGGTCGGCGGCGGTCACCGCCCAAATCTCGGGGATGCAGAATCGCGACAGCATGCTCGAGAATGCCAGGCAGATCTGCGAGCTGCAGAATTTCATCATCGCCGAGATGAAGGCGCGCGAAAATGAGCCGCGCGAGGACATGATCTCGGACCTGGTCCATGCCCGGCTGGAAGACGGCTCCACCCTGACCTTCAAGGAAGCGGTTTCGCTGATCCGTGCGAATATCATCGCCGGCAACGACACCACCGCGACCGCGCTCAGCAACCTCCAGTTCCTGCTCGCGACCCGGCCCGACATCCTGAAGAAGCTTCAGGAATCGGTCGATGACGAGCGCCAGATGAACCGTTTCGTCGAGGAGTTGCTGCGTTTCGCTCCGCCCGTCCAGGGCCTGGCCAAGATGACCATCAAGGAGGTCGAACTCGGCGGCAAGAAGCTTCCGGCCGGCGCGCACCTGCTGGTCATGTATGCATCGGGCAACGACGACGAGACGGTATTCGAATGCCCGCGCGATTTCGATATGCAGCGGCCCAACATCGCCAAACAGGTCGCATTCGGTACCGGTGTCCATCGCTGCATCGGCGCTGCGCTCGCCCGCATGGAGATCAAGGTCGCCGCACGCGAACTGATCCGGCGGATCGGAAAGATCGAGCTGGCCGTGCCTGCCAACGAGGTACAGTACCTGCCGACCGTTGCGGTCCATGGCATCAAGGAGCTTCCGCTCCGCCTTGAGCGGCGCGCGGTTTGAGCCGCTGACCGGTTTCAGCCCGCCCGTTCCTCCCGGCAAGGAGGGGCGGGCGGCGTTGTTTTCGCGACAATCTTCGGCCCGGCCACCCAAAATCCCTGATCCCGCCATATTTGCCAACTACCGGGCGGCGCCATGAAGAAGGCCATCATCCTTTCCGCGGGACAGGGCTCGCGCCTGCTGCCGCTCACCGCAGATCAGCCCAAATGCCTGATCGATTTCTCGGGAAAGAGCCTGATCGCCTGGCAAATCGAGTCGCTCGTCGCCAACGGCATCGAGGAGATTGTGGTCGTCACCGGTTTTCGCGATGAAAAGATGAGCGCCGTGCTGGGGGCGATCTCCTATCCGCGCCTGACCATCCGTCCGCGTTTCAACCCCTTCTACAAGGTTGCCGACAATCTTGGCTCGTGCTGGATCGTTAGGGAAGAGATGGATCGGGACTTCATCGTTCTGAACGGCGACACTTTGGTTTCACCCGAGATCGTCGGGCGGCTGATCGCAGGCGCGACGCTGCCGATCACCGTCACGATCGACGTCAAGGACAGCTATGACCTCGACGACATGAAGGTGCAGCGCGACGGTGACCGGCTGCTCCAGATCGGCAAGCGGCTCGAGCCGCACGAGACCAACGCAGAGTCGATCGGCATGCTTGCCTTTAAGGGCGATGGCCCATCGATCTTCCGCAGCCAGGTCGAGGCGATGATGCGGACGCCCGAAGGCGTGCTCAATTGGTACCTAAAGGCAATCCATGCGCTGGCGCCGTCGGGAGTAGTCGGCACGGTCTCGATTGAGGGGCTGAGCTGGGCCGAAGTTGATTTCCCTGAGGATCTGATCATTGCACGGGCGCTGACTGATAGTTGGATATAGCCCTTGAGTGCCAGGCGCAGGGCGCCAACGGGATCTGGGACTGATCTAAGTGGTCCACAGTCCCTTCAGCCAGCCAGCCATTGCCCTGACCTGCTCCGCGCTCAGAGCCACGGCCTGCCCAAGTGCCGGGGCCCCCGGCCAGCCCGCATCGGTGACTGAAATCCCATCCCTTTCGCGCTCGCTCTCATAACGGGGGATGACGTGAAAATGGACGTGCGGATCGACCATCATCAGCATGAGATAGTTTAGCTTCTGATAGCGGACCGCCTGGGTCAGAGCGGTCTCGATTTCTCTGGTGATCGTTGCGAGCTCGGCATGGGCATCCGCTGGCAGGTCTCCGAAGGCGGTCGCATCGGCCTTGGCGGCGAGCACCAGCGAGCCGAGCGTCGGCTGGGCCGGGCGGAGCAGCACGACCCAATGGCGGTAATCGCGGATCAGCGTCGCCGGATAGCCGAATTTCTCGATCGTCGCATTTGCCATATCACACCGCCAGCCAGCTCTTGATCTCGATTCCGCGCGCCTTACGGTTGATTGCCTGAACCAGCCGCACCGCGTGGAACAGGCAGCTTAGCACAGTCCATACAGCGACCGCGATCAGGCCGATGTCGGGCCGCTGCAGCAGCGTCGCGAAGAACAGGATCACCATGTTCGGGTTGCGCCGCGCCGTGATCAGCCGGAAGTCGCTGTCGAGCTTTTCCCAGACATGGATATGCATACCGGCGAAGCGGCGAATGGACTCGCCTTCGATCAGCCGCTGGACGACATAGCCGCCTACGATCGCAATCATTACCGTGGCGAAGGTCGCGTTGGTCAGCGCGAGGCCCCAGGCGCCGAGCCCCACGCCCCACGCCCACCACCAGAAGGGCGGATGGACCAGGTCGATGCCATGGTCGAAGACATGGCCCCAGCCGCTCGACGTGATCGTGCAGCGGGCGAGTTTACCGTCGACCGTGTCGAACACCATGAAGACGAGGCCCGCGGCCATCCCCGCCCAATAATCACCCTGCCAGAACAGCCAGGTCGCGATGACGCACAGTATCGCTCCGATCCCGGTGACCATGTTGGGTGTCATGTGAAGCCGCGCGGCGATCCGCGTCAGTACCAGCGCCCATTCGGGCCAGAGATATTTGGTCAGCAGGTCGGTCACACCCTTATAGGCGCCGAAATAGGTCTTGCGCTCGATCGACCGGACCGTGCCGGGATCGAGCCGCTCGATCACTGGATCCTCGCGCTTGCGCAGCGTCTCATTGTAGAAGACGCGATTATCCTCGACGCGGACCTCGCGCAGGCCTTCGGGAAAGCCGTCGCCGCTTGCCGTGCCGGCCGTATGTCCGATCACCTTCACGCCGCCCATCGTCAGCACCTCGCCGGGGCGCTGTGCCATGAACTTGAGCCATGCCGGTTCGAAGACATAATCGGCTGAGACGAGAAGCGCGGGGCCGCTGCCTTCCCCGTCGAAGTCCATCTTTTGTGCGGTGGCGATGCGCCGCAAGCGCTCGTCGCTCGTCATGCCCCAGATGAGCGTCGGGTTGGAGCCGATGGAACGAGCGCGGAGCGGAGCTGACGTCATGGTCTTCTGGATCAAGAGATGAATAGGAGCTTCCTTGCCCACCGGGCAGCGGGCTGGCAAGGCGGGAAGATGGACAGCTCGAAATTGACCGCCATCGTCCTTGCCGGACAGCGTCCCGGCCCGGACCCGCTCGCGGAGCATTTCGGCCAGCCAAACAAGGCGCTGATCCCGATCGCCGGACAACCTATGCTCGCCTGGGTCGGGGCAGCGCTCGTCGCGCGCGGGGATATGAAGCGTATAGTGATCCTCGCCCAGCATGGCGAAGCGCTGCTCGATAATCCGCAGACCCGCTGGTTGCGCGACGAGCCACATGTGACGACGCGGGACTGTGGCGACTCGGTCGTCGAGGCGATCACCACTACGCTGCGGGCGTTTCCGGGCGGCTACCCGTTCCTGCTGACGACCGCCGACAATGTCCTGCTCGACGACGCGATCATCGACCAGTTCGTCAGGCGCGCAGAAGGGGCCGATATCGGCGTGGCGCTGGTCGAGCGGCGTACGCTCGAAGCCGCCTATCCGGGCAACAGGCGGACCTGGCTGCCCTTTCGCGGCGGCGCCTATTCGGGAGCGAACCTCTTCTGGCTGGGCAGTCCCGCCGCGATTGAGGCGCTCGCGGTCTGGCGACGGGTCGAGCAGCAGCGCAAGAAGGCGCGCGCCGTGCTTGGCGCCTTCGGCTGGGGCCTGGCGCTGCTGATCGCGCTGCGACGACTCACGCTCGATCAGGCGATTGCGCGCGCCGGCCGCCGGCTGGGTATCAAGGCGCGCGCGGTGGTGCTGCCCTTTGCAGAGGCCTGCATCGACGTCGACAAGCCCACAGACCATGCCATGGCAGAAGCGATCCTCCGCAAGCGAAGCGGACTATAGCAGCCGCATCGTCCGACCGGTCTTGCCGAGTGCCAGCTTGTCCGCTTCGGTCAGGCCGAAGCGCCCCGACAGCCAGATCCCGGCGAATATCAACACGCCGCCAATCCCGATACGAATCGTGTGATGCAGGGGCAGGAGCAACTCGCAGATGATGAATAAGCAGACGCCAACTGCCAGCGAAACGCCGGCAGCGCGGCCGAAAGGCGGGGCGAAAGGATGAATCCGTTCATGATTCCAGAGCTGGACCATCGGCGTCAGAACAGTGACGGCAATCCCTGATGACACCGCGATCGCCATGCCGTCCATGCCCCCCCCGGGCAACAGCAGCGCGCCGATGCCTATCGCGGTGCCAAGGCCTGCCAGACTGCCGAGCAGTGGTCGATGATAGAGGCTGATCACCGCCTGGATCGTCGATGCCGAACCCGCGACGGCTTCGACCAGGCGGGTGAAGGTCAGCAGCACGAGTGCCAGGTAGGCGACCTGGGCGGGAGTACCGAACAGGGCGAGCAGCGCTCTGCCACTGCCCGCGATCACGCAGGTTACCGGCGTTGCGACAACGATGGTGAGGCGTGAGGCGAATCCGTAGATCTCGGCGACATGGCGGATGTCGTGGCGGACCGCTTCGGAGGCGAGCGGAGCCATCACATAGGAAAAGGCCTGCCGGATGAGCTGAACACCGCTCGCGATCTTGCGGGCGATCGCGAACAGGCCTGCCGCACTCGCTCCGGCGGTACCCGGGATCATGGCGTTGAGGATCAGCGGAGGGGCATCAGCAAAGAGCCGGCCGACGATGTTCGAGGGAAGCTGCGAGATGCCGGCATAGAACGTGTCTTTCGCGGTCGTTCCGGTCGAGGACCGGCTCAGCACCAGATCGAGTCGATAATATCGCGCAAGCAGGCGAGTCGAGAGAATGCAGGTGATCGCCAGTGAGCAGAGATGCGCGATCAGCAACCCCAGCGTGTCGAAGCCGAGCAGGGCGAACAGGACTGCGGCAATCATCCGCATCACCTGTTCCCACATCACCCTGAGCCGGATTTCGGGACCGAAGGCCTTACGTGCGCGAAGTGCCGATGTGGCGATCTCGACATAGGCCCACATCGGCAGCGCCCAGGCGAAGAGCGCGATGCCGGTCGCCAGCCGATCATGGTCCTTAGGCGCGACATTGACGAGTTCGGCGATGGCGTGCGCGCCGAGGCTCGCGGCCACGGCAATCATTATGCAGGGGAGCAGCCCCAGCAACATCGTCTGACGCAAGGCGCTCGCCCGTTCCTCATCATTCCTCGCCTGTGGGACCACCCGCTGCAGCGCGCTCGTCATGCCGAGGTCGGCGATATTCTCGACGAGGTTTACGGCCGACCAGAGCACCATATACAGCCCATAGGTCGGCAGGCCGAACAGCCAGACGTAGAGCGGCTGGGACAATATCTCGATCACCGCACCGGCGCGCGCGAGCAGCGCCGTGCCGGCACCCTTGGCAACCTGGCGCGAACCAGGCGGCATATTAGGAGGATCAGAGGCCATGCGCGAGCTTTAGAGGTTCTACCTTCCCTTTCAAGCTGACGCTTAACGTGGGGAAGGGACGGGATTTTTCTCGGTTAGCCGTTGAGCCCGGCCGCTCTATTCGCTATCGTGGTAGCGCAGAGGCAGGGGGTGATGAGTCATGGCTGAATTCGTTCTACCGAAGAACAGCAAGATCAAGAAGGGCGCGACGCATAAAGCGGCTGGCGCCAGGGAGCCCAAATCCTTCAAGATCTATCGGTATGATCCCGACAGCGGGGAGAATCCGCGCTACGATAATTTCGAGATCGACCTGGCCGAATGCGGCCCGATGGTCCTCGACGCCCTGATCAAGATCAAGAACGAGGTCGATTCGACCGTTACCTTCCGGCGGTCCTGCCGCGAGGGTATTTGCGGTTCCTGCTCGATGAATATGAACGGCCGCAATGGTCTCGCCTGCACGACGGCGATCGAGGATTGCAAGGGCGAAGTCCGTATCACGCCACTGCCGCACATGGACGTTATCAAGGATCTCGTTCCTGACTTTACCCATTTTTACGCTCAATATGCGTCGATCCGGCCATGGCTGCAGACGGTCACCCCCGAGCCGTCAGGCAAGGAGCGGCTTCAGTCGCCGGAAGACCGTAACAAGCTTGATGGTCTCTACGAGTGCATCCTGTGCGCCTGCTGTTCAACCTCGTGCCCGAGCTACTGGTGGAACAGCGACAAATTCCTCGGCCCGGCCATCCTCCTTCAGGCCTATCGCTGGCTCGCCGACAGCCGCGACGAGATGACCGGCGAGCGGCTCGACGAGCTTGAGGATCCGTTCCGCCTCTATCGTTGCCATACGATCATGAACTGCGCGAATGTGTGCCCCAAGGGCCTGAGCCCGGCCAGGGCGATCGCCGAGATCAAAAAGATGGTGGTCGAACGCCAGATCTGACGTGGTTTCGGATGTGCGTTCGAATCTGAGGGCCGAAGACGCCCTCTATCTGTGCCAGGGCGATCCCGGCAGCACCGAATGGGTGCGGTGGGCGGCCGAGAACAAGTCGCGGTTCAACGGGCAGTTCGGCGATTTGCTGACGAGGCGCGATGGCGACCGCGCGATACTGCGGATGCAGCCGCATATGGGGCTCAGTAATGTCTCGGGCAACATGCATGGTGGCGCGGTGATGACCTTCATCGACCTGGCGATGTTCCTGGGCTGCAGCGTGCTGGGCGGCTGGCCTTCTACAAGTGGGGGGCAGACCGTCGATTGTAATGTCCAGTTCGTGGGTGGCGCCGATCTGGAGCGTCCGATCGACGCGACCGTCGAGATCACCCGCCAGACCGGCCGCTTCCTGTTTGTCCGCGGTACTCTCGAGCAGGCGGGAGACATGATCTCCAGCTTCATGGGCATCTTGCGTAAGCCCTCCCAATGAGCAGCGTTCTCGGTCGCTATGAGGAATTGCTGGCGTCGGGCGAACTGCGTCCCGATCCCGATCAGCGCGGCACCGTCGAGCAGCTCGATGCTCTGGCGACCGCGCTGGTCGAGGCGCCCGCGAAGGGCAGCCTGCTGTGGCGGATGCTCGGCCGAGGCCCTGCGCCCGCGCCGGTACGCGGCCTTTACATGTGGGGAGGAGTAGGCCGCGGCAAATCGATGCTGATGGACCTGTTCTACGATTGCGTGCCGGTCGAATCGAAGCGCCGCGTCCATTTCCACGAGTTCATGCTCGAAGTGCATGATCGGTTGCGCTTCGAACGGGTCAAGGAGAAGGGCGACCCGATCCCGCCGGTGGTGGAGGCGATTGCGGCGCAGGCGAGGCTGCTCTGCTTCGACGAGATGGTAGTCAACAACATGGCCGACGCGGCCATCCTCAGCCGCCTGTTCACCGGACTGATCGTCGATGCCGGGGTCACCGTCGTCACCACCTCGAACCGCCCGCCGCGCGATCTCTACAAGGACGGACTCAATCGCGAACTGTTCCTGCCGTTCATCGATCTGATCGACATGAAGCTTGACGTTCTCTGTCTGAACGGGCCGACCGATTATCGTCTTGAGCGGCTGGGTGGCCACCCAGTCTGGTATACCCCCAACGGCAACGAGGCGAGCGAAGCGGTCAGTCGGGCCTTCTTCCGCCTTACCGATTTCCCGCCCGGGGACAGCGATCATGTCCCTTCGGCGGACATCGCCGTCCATGGTGGCCGCACCATGCATGTGCCGAAAAGTGTGAAGGGCGTCGCAGTCTTCTCGTTCAAACGGCTGTGCGCAGAGGCGCGCGGCGCGGCTGACTATCTCGCCATCGCGCGCAACTATCACACCGTGATCATTGTCGGCATCCCGATCCTGGGCCCCGAAAAGCGCAACGAGGCATCGCGCTTCAAGGTGCTGGTCGACGCGTTCTACGAGCACAAGGTGAAGCTGCTCGCCACTGCCGACGCCGATCCGGCGGTGCTCTATCCCGAAGGCGACGGCGCCTTCGAGTTCGAGCGCACCGTGTCGCGGCTGATGGAGATGCAGAGCCATGACTATCTGGCGGCGGGGCATGGCTCCGACGAGGAGTGAGTAGCTGTCTCGCGGCAGTGCAGCAAACGCAGCTTTCTACCTTGCCGAAAAAACTTGTGCTGATCGTGTCGGCAATGGTTGCCCCATCGGGATCACGGGGCTAAGCGGAGCCCGCACTTTCGGGCGGCCGCAACGCCGTGGCCGCCTTCCTTATCGATTACCCTATCGGAGGAGCTCGGATGGCTCGGACTAAAATTGCGTTGATTGGTGCTGGCAATATCGGCGGGACCCTCGCGCACCTCGCAGCCACCAAGGAACTGGGTGACATCGTCCTGTTCGACGTCGTCGAGGGCATCCCGCAGGGCAAGGCACTTGATCTGTCCCAGTGCGCCCCGGTCGAGGGCTTCGACGCCGTGCTCAAGGGCACCAACGATTATGCCGACATCAAGGGCTCCGACGTCATCATCGTCACCGCCGGCGTCGCCCGCAAGCCGGGCATGAGCCGTGATGACCTGCTCGGTATCAATCTTAAAGTGATGAAGGCGGTCGGTGAGGGCATCAAGGCGAATGCGCCCGACGCGTTCGTAATCTGCATCACCAACCCGCTTGACGCGATGGTCTGGGCGCTGCGCGAATTTTCGGGCCTGCCCCACAACAAGGTGGTTGGCATGGCGGGCGTGCTCGACTCGTCGCGCTTTGCGTCGTTCCTCGCCGAGGAGTTCAAGGTTTCGGTGCAGGACATCACGACCTTCGTGCTGGGCGGCCATGGCGATACGATGGTCCCTGTCGTCGAATATTCAACCGTGGCGGGCATTCCGATTCCCGACCTGATCAAGATGGGCTGGTCGACCAAGGAGCGCATCGACGCGATCGTCCAGCGCACCCGTAGCGGCGGTGGCGAGATTGTCGCGCTGCTCAAGACAGGTTCTGCCTTCTACGCGCCTGCCACCTCGGCGATCGCGATGGCCGAGAGCTATCTCAAGGACAAGAAGCGGGTCCTGCCCGCCGCAGTTCACCTGACCGGCCAATATGGCGTCGACAATCTTTATGTCGGCGTTCCGGTGGTCATTGGTGCGGGTGGCGTCGAGAAGATCGTCGAGATCGAGCTTTCGGCTGAAGCCAAGGCCAATCTCGATGTATCGGTCGAGGCGGTCAAGGAACTGCTCGTAGCCTGCAAGGCGATCGACAGCTCTCTGGCATAACCGGCAAGTCTGACATAGGGACACATCCTGGCGTGCCGGGACGATGAAGGGATGACGCGCGGACTATGAGTATCCTCGTCAACAGGACCACCAAGGTCATCACACAGGGGATGACCGGTAATACCGGTACCTTCCACACCGAGCAGGCGATCGCCTATGGTACCCAGATGGTTGCCGGCGTTACGCCGGGCAAAGGCGGAACCACCCATATCGGCCTTCCGAATTTCGACACCGTGCATGAGGCGGTTGCTGCAACCGGAGCTGATGCCAGTGTCGTCTATGTACCGCCGCCCTTTGCTGCGGACTCGATTCTTGAGGCTATTGATGCCGAAGTGCCGCTGATCGTCTGCATCACCGAGGGTATCCCGGTCATCGACATGATCAAGGTAAAGCGGGCGCTGCAGGGCTCCAGGTCGCGGCTGATCGGCCCGAATTGCCCGGGCGTGCTGACCCCGAACGAATGCAAGATCGGGATTATGCCGGGCGCGATCTTCAAGAAGGGCTCGGTGGGTGTTGTTTCCCGTTCGGGTACGCTTACCTATGAGGCGGTGTTTCAGACCACGGCGATCGGCTTGGGCCAGACCACCGCAGTCGGAATCGGCGGTGATCCGGTCAACGGGACCAATTTCATCGACGTGCTCGAACTTTTCCTGGCTGATGACGAGACAAAGTCGATCATCATGATAGGCGAAATTGGTGGTTCGGCTGAAGAAGAAGCTGCGCAGTTCCTGCGTGACGAGGCCAAGCGTGGCCGCAAGAAGCCCATGGCGGGCTTCATCGCGGGCCGCACCGCTCCTCCGGGGCGCCGCATGGGTCATGCCGGGGCGATCGTCTCGGGCGGCCAGGGCGGGGCCGAAGACAAGATAGCCGCAATGGAAGCGGCAGGAATCAAGGTGGCGGCGAGCCCTTCGGAGCTCGGGACCACTCTGGCAGAGGTGCTCAAAGGGTAACACGATCGCCTTTAAGGCGGCTTAAACAGTTAGTGTTATCAACCCAGATTGCCGCACTTCGGGTCTTGTCCCGGGGAGGGTGCGGCCAAGGATGGTGTGATGGGTATCGAAGGCGTCGGATTCGACGGTCCGGAGGGAGTTAGCGCTTCCTTCGTTGAAGCGCTTTATCGTCAATATCGTGCCGATAAATCGAGCGTGGAGCCAAGCTGGGCGGACTATTTCGCTGGCATCGACGCGGCGGTGTCGGGTCCAAGTTGGGCCAATCCGAACTGGCCGCCGGTAGCAACAGACGCTCTGACGGCCGGGCTCGACCCGACCCAGATGGCGAGCGCATCCAAACCGGCTAAGGCAGCTCCTCCCCCGGCTGCGCCCGACGCTCATCCGGCTGCGACCGCGTACAGCGCGAGCGAGTTCGAACAGCGCGCGGTCGATTCGATGCGTGCGCTGATGATGATCCGAACCTATCGTGTCCGCGGCCACCTTCTCGCAAATCTCGATCCACTGGGGCTGACCCATCCTGACGAACCTGTCGACCTGGCTCCGCAATGGCACGGATTCCAGGAAGCCGACATGGACCGCGAGGTCTATCTGGGCGGGTTCCTGGGCCTTGAACGGGCTACGCCGCGCGAAATACTGGCAATCCTCCGGCGCAACTATTGTGGCACGGTCGGACTCGAATATATGCACATCGGCGATGTTGAGGAGCGCCGCTTCCTTCAGGCGCGGATGGAAGGCAAGGACGCCGAGATAAGCTTTACGCCTGAGGGCAAGAAAGCGATCCTCAACAAGGTGATCGAGGCCGAGCAGTGGGAAAAATTTCTCGGCCGCAAATATGTCGGCACCAAGCGCTTCGGCCTTGATGGTGGCGAGTCGATGGTTCCCGCGCTCGAAGCGGTAATCAAATATGCCGGCCACTATGGTGTTCATGAGGTGGTGATCGGCATGGCCCATCGCGGCCGCCTCAATGTCCTGTCGAACGTGATGGCCAAACCGTATCGCGCGATCTTCAACGAGTTCGCGGGCGGCTCGTCAAACCCCGGCGATGTCGGCGGTTCGGGCGATGTCAAATATCATCTCGGGACCTCGACCGACCGCGAGTTCGACGGCAACGTGGTGCACCTGAGCCTGGCACCGAATCCGTCGCATCTCGAAGCGGTCAACCCGGTGGTGCTCGGCAAAGCACGCGCCAAGCAGACCAAGCTCGACGATATCGAGCGGAGCCAGGTGTTGCCAATTCTGCTCCACGGCGACGCAGCCTTTGCCGGTCAGGGCATCATCATGGAATGCTTCGGCTTCTCGGGGCTGCGCGGCTACCATACCGGCGGCACGATCCATTTCGTGATCAACAACCAGGTCGGTTTTACCACCTCGCCGCAATTCGCACGCTCGTCGCCCTATCCGTCAGATATCGCCAAGATGGTCCAGGCACCGATCCTGCACGTGAACGGCGATGATCCCGAGGCGGTGACCTTCGCCTGCAAGGTGGCGACAGAGTTCCGCCACACGTTCAAGCGCGACGTCGTCATCGACATGTGGTGCTACCGCCGCTTCGGTCACAATGAGGGCGACGAGCCCGGCTTCACCCAACCGCTAATGTATGATGCGATCCGCCAGCATCCGCCGATCAGCGCCGTGTACAGCGCCAGATTGGTTCAGCAGGGCGTGATCGACGCCAATTGGGTCGCGCGCAAGGAAGCCGAATTTATCGCTTATCTTGAGGAAGAGTTCACGGCGGCCAAAGGGTACAAGGTCAACAAGGCTGACTGGTTCGGTGGAGACTGGACCGGCTTCGCCGAGCCCCGCGAGGCGATAACGGAGCGCCGTGCGGCGCTGACCGGCATCTCCGGTGAGATGCTTCAGGATCTGGGCCGCCAGCTCACTACCGTCCCTGAAGGGCTGGCAATCCACAAGACGTTGGGCCGCATACTCGACGCCAAGAAGGAGATGTTCGCGACCGGAAGGGGCTTCGACTGGTCGACGGCAGAGGCATTGGCCTTCGGATCGCTGCTCAAGGAAGACTATGGCGTCCGCCTGTCCGGACAGGACTCGGGTCGCGGGACGTTCAGCCAGCGGCATGCGGTGTGGGTCGATCAGACCGACGGCCACAAATATATCCCGCTTTCGGCGATGAACCGGCGGTTCCAGGTGCTTGATAGCCCGCTTTCGGAATTCGGCGTGCTCGGCTTCGAATATGGCTATGCCTCGGCGGCGCCCAATACCCTGGTGTTGTGGGAAGCGCAGTTCGGCGACTTCGCCAACGGCGCGCAGGTCATCGTCGACCAATTCATCGCGTCGGGGGAGGCCAAGTGGCTGCGCGTCAACGGTCTCGTGATGCTGCTCCCGCATGGCTATGAAGGACAAGGTCCGGAACATAGCTCGGCGCGGTTGGAGCGCTATCTCCAGCTCTGTGCCGAGGACAATATGCAGGTCGCGAATTGTACGACGCCGGCGCAATATTTTCATATCCTGCGGCGTCAGATGGTCCGCAAATTCCGCAAGCCGCTGATCATCATGACACCGAAGTCGCTGCTCCGTCACAAGGCGGCGGTCTCGACCGCCGAGGAGATCATGGGCGAGACGCGCTTCATGCGCATCCTGCCCGATCCAGGGGGCAATGCGGACAAGCACATCCGCCGTGTTGTGCTTGTGTCCGGCAAGCTCTTTTACGAACTGGCAGAGGCGCGCGACGCGGCCGGAGACAAGGAGACGCTGATCCTGCGCTTAGAGCAGCTCTATCCGTTCCCGGCTGACGCGCTGATCGCTGCCTTCTCGCGCATGCCGAATGCCGAGACGGTGGTTTGGGCTCAGGAGGAGCCGAAGAATCAGGGTGCATGGACATTCGTCGAGTCCTATCTTGAGAAGGTCCTTGCCGAGGTCGACTGCAAGCCTGAGCGCGCAATCTACGCCGGTCGCAAGGCGGCAGCGGCGACCGCGACGGGCCTTGCCCGCAACCATGCCGCGCAGCAGGCGGCGCTGATCGCCGAGGCGCTCGGCCACGAACCGAAAAAGGGTAATTAAGATGGCTAGCGATGTCGTGGTCCCGACGCTGGGCGAGTCCATCACCGAAGCAACGCTTGGTCAGTGGCTCAAGAAGCCCGGCGAGGCGGTTAAGGCCGATGAGGCGATCGCGAGCCTGGAGACTGACAAGGTTTCCGTCGAGGTGCCGTCGCCGGTCGCGGGCGTGCTCATTGAGCAGGTCGTCAGCGAGGGCGATACCGTCAATGTCGGCGCGGTGATCGCGCGGATTGAAGCGGGTGCATCCGCAGTCACCACCGCGATCCTTGCTGCAGAAGATAGCCGCGCGGTCGGTCAGGCTGAGGTCGCTGCCCGGCCCGAACCCGTTGCCGCCCCGGCAGAGGAAAGCGCTGACCCGATCACGCTATCGCCATCAGTGCGCCGGGCAGTGCTCGAACATGGTGTCGATCCCTCGAAGATCAGAGGAACCGGCAAGGATGGTCGGTTGACCAAGGACGATGTGATTGCCGCCGCCCGGACCCATGCGATGTCGACACCGCCCGCCGAGCCAGCTGCCTCCGCTCCGACTGCCACCAGCGCGTCGATGGCCGGTGGTCGACCCGAGGAGCGTGTCCGCATGACTCGGCTGCGGCAGACCGTCGCGAGCCGCCTCAAGGAGGCTCAGAATACCGCGGCAATCCTTACCACCTTCAACGACGTAGACATGACGGCGGTGATCGAGGCGCGCAACAGGTACAAGGATCTGTTCGAGAAGAAGCATGGCGTCCGCCTCGGTTTCATGGGATTCTTTGTGAAGGCGGCCTGTATGGCGCTGCGCGATATTCCCTCCGTCAATGCGTCGATCGAGGGCGACGAGATCGTGTATCACGACTATGTCGATGTCTCGGTGGCGGTCTCGGCGCCGAACGGTCTGGTTGTGCCGGTGATCCGTGACGCACAGACCATGTCGGTCGCCGAGATCGAAAAGGCGATCGGCGATTTCGGTGCCCGCGCCAAGGCGGGCTCGCTCAAGCTCGACGAGATGAAGGGCGGCACTTTCACCATCTCGAATGGCGGCGTGTTCGGTTCGCTGATGTCGACCCCGATCATCAATCCGCCTCAGTCGGGCGTGCTCGGCCTGCACCGGATCGAAGAGCGCCCGGTCGTTCGCGACGGCCAGATTGTTGCCCGGCCGATGATGTATCTTGCGCTCAGCTATGACCATCGGCTGATTGATGGCCGCGAGGCGGTAACCTTCCTTGTCGCGCTCAAGAACGCGATCGAGGATCCGACCCGGCTGCTGATCGATTTGTAACTTACCCACGTCACCCCGGCGAAGGCTGGGGTCTCAGGCGGCGAGGGCGCGACCCGATCTCATGAGATGCCAGCTTTCGCGGGCGTGACGAATTCAGGAAGACTCGGAATGTCAGATTATGATTTCGATGTGATCGTCATCGGCGCCGGGCCGGGCGGCTATGTGGCGGCGATCCGGGCCGCGCAGCTTGGGCTCAAGACCGCCTGCGCGGAGAGCCGCGAGACCTTGGGCGGCACCTGCCTCAATGTCGGCTGCATTCCGTCCAAGGCCATGCTGCACGCGTCGGAGCTTTATGACGAGGCGGCGAGCGGAAAGCTCGCGAAGCTCGGCATCAAGACGACGGTCGAACTTGATCTCGATACAATGCACGCTCAGCGCAGGGACGCGGTCAAGGGCCTGACTGGCGGCATCGAATTCCTGTTCAGGAAGAACAAGGTCGAATGGCTCAAGGGCCTCGCCTCGTTTACCGGCAAGGATACGATCGACGTCGCGGGCAAGAGCTATCGCGCGAAGAACATCGTGATCGCGACCGGTTCCTCCGTCACCCCGCTTCCCGGTGTCGAGATCGACGAGAAGGTGATCGTCTCCTCGACCGGAGCACTCGAGTTCGCCAAGGTTCCAGGCCATCTGGTTGTGATCGGCGGTGGCGTGATCGGGCTCGAACTGGGTTCGGTCTGGAAGCGGCTCGGAGCGAAGGTAACCGTGGTCGAGTTTCTCGATGCGTTGCTGCCCGGCATGGACGGCGAGGTGCGCAAGGAAGCTGCGAAGATCTTCAAGAAGCAGGGCATGGAGATCAGGCTTTCGACAAAGGTGACGAGCGCCAGAGTAAAGGGCGGCAAAGCGATCGTTACGATCGAGCCAGCCGCCGGCGGCGCCGCCGAGACGCTTGAAGCCGATGCGGTGCTGGTCTCGATCGGGCGTCGTCCAAACACCGAAGGGCTTGCGCTCGAACGCGCGGGCCTGACCACCAACAAGCGCGGCCAGATCGAGATCAATCATGATTTCGCGACTGCGGTGCCTGGCATCTGGGCGGTCGGTGACGTCGTGCCCGGCCCGATGCTCGCCCACAAGGCCGAGGATGAGGGGATCGCGGTTGCCGAGAATATCGCCGGGCTGACCGGCATCGTGAACCACGACGTCATTCCCGGCGTCGTCTACACCATGCCTGAGATCGCCAGCGTCGGCCTGACCGAGGAAGATGCCCGGGCGCGCGGTGAGGTGAAGGTCGGCAAATTCCCGATGATGGCCAATTCACGCGCCAAGACCAACCATGAGGGGGATGGCTTCGTGAAGGTGATCGCCGACGCGAAGACCGACCGGGTGCTCGGTGTCCATATCATCGCCTCGCTCGCCGGTACGATGATCGCCGAAGCTGCGCTGGCGATGGAGTTCGGTGCGACCAGCGAGGATATCGCTTATACCTGCCATGCGCATCCGACCCATTCGGAAGCGATCAAGGAAGCTGCGATGGCGGTGACGGGGAAGCCAATCCACATCTGATCGGCCATAGGCGTCAGGGGCGCTTGAGGGCGAAACAAAGGCTCTCATAACTTCCCGAACGCCTTCCGTAACTCGCCCTTGGCGGCCTCGAGCACCTTGCGCTGGTTCTCGTCCAGGTCCTTGCCCGAGCGATTGATGTAAATGGTCAGCACCGACATTGCGGACCGGAATGGCGTAGTCCGGCGCCAGCGACTCTGCTCGGCTGCTTCCTTCAGGGAACGCGCAATCTCTGCGGGATCACTCCTGGTGAAGATGCCGCGGTCGACGGACAGAGCTTTGCTCTGGTCTGTGCCTTCCCGCGACCATCTGCGCGCGGCCATGACCGCTTCAGATCGGTAGCACGCCGAAAAATTTGAGCACACCCAGGACGAGCAGAAGCAGCGCGATCGCGGCGATAATCCCGCCAATATTCATGCTGCTTTTCTCGACGACGACGCGTTCGTCCTTGTTGATGTCGGCCATGGCGTTCCTCCAGGTTGGTGGATGCTGAACGTGCGAAAGCGTGGCGCTGTTCCGCATTGCCGATTATGCCGCCAACACCGTTCGCCGTTCCCGCAAACGGCACCCCCGGATCGTTCGTCTCGAGATGCCTCAAAACCAGGTGCGCAGTCCGAAAACTACCCGCGTATCACTCCGCATTTCGCCTGCGGCAGCGGCGAGGCGGCCTGTTTCACCGAAACGGCGATCATGCACGACGCCCAAATAGGGCGCGAATTGGCGACTGATTTCATAGCGCAGCCGCAGGCCGGCCTCGGCATCACTCACCCCAGAGCCGATGCCTGTTGCAGGATCATCGCTCGCAGCAAAATTCGCCTCGATGCGGGGCTGCAGAATCAGCCGCTGGGTGATGCGCATGTCGTGCCAGGCTTCGATCCGGGCCGAGAAATCGCCCTTGTTCGAGACGAACAGACTCGTTTCGACCTCCAGCCAGTAGGGCCCAAGACCCTCGATCGCCAACGCCGCATAGGTGCGGCCGGGCCGCGGACGAATGTCCTGACGGACCCCGAACTGCACATTCCAGTACGGATCCAGGGCACGGCTCCATAACGCCTGAAACTCGGCATGCTCGACCTGCCGGCTCCCGTCCCCCTCACTCTTGATGACGAAACGGTCGATGTCGCCGCCGATCCAGGCCTCGCCGTTCCAGGCATAGCCGTCGCCTTGCTTGCCCGGCTTGTACTCGGCAAGGTTGATCATCACCTGGCTGAGCTGCATCCTGCCATGCTCGCGGAACAGCGCGTCGCGCGCCGCCTCCATCGCGGCGGGGTCATGATAGCGGTCGGCGGCGTAATTCGACGGCGGCTTAGGAGCATCGGCGGTGAGAGCCGTCAGTGGCGTATGATGGCCGTGCTCCATCTCCTGCGCGATCGCCGGAGTGGTGAGCAGCACGCCAAGGAGCAACGCCGCCCTCATGCCGCGCGCACCGTCACGATCTCGAACATGCCGGCATGCATGTGATAGAGCATGTGGCAGTGGAACGCCCAGTCGCCCTCCGCGTCGGCAGTGAGGTCGAAGGTGAGTTTGCTGCCCGGCGCCACATTGACCGTGTGTTTGCGTGGCGCATGGTCGCCATGGCCGGTCACCAGTTCGAAATAATGGCCGTGGAGATGGATCGGATGGTTCATCATCGTGTCGTTGACGAGCGTGACCCTGACCCGCTCGTCCAGCGTAAAGGGGATAGGGGCGGTCACGTCGCTCAGCGTCTCGCCGTCGAGCGACCACATGTAACGCTCCATGTTACCGGTCAGGTGGATTTCCATCGACCGTGATGGCGGTCGCAAATCCGGATTGGGTCGAGCGGCGGCGAGGTCGCCATAAACCAGGACCTTGTGGCCGACATTTTCGAGACCCTGCGGCGGATCGCCGGTCCGATCGGCGGGCATAGGCGCGATCGTCTGGACGCCCGGGCCGAGCCTGACCTGGGGAGCGTTGGCGCCGTTGCGCATGCTCATATCCATAGCGTGACCGCTATGGTCCATGCCCCCCATGTTCATTCCCATGTCCTTCATCGTCGCGATCGGACGGGAGCGGAGCGGTGGGACCGGTGCGGTCATGGTGGGGCGAGGGGCAAGCGTGGCCCGCGCCATCCCCGAACGATCGATCGCCTCGCCGACGATTGTGTAGGCGGCGTCGCCCGGCCGAACGATCAGGTCGTACGTCTCTGCAACCGCGATCTGGAACTCGTCGACCATCACCGGCCGCACGTCGAGGCCGTCGGCGGCGACGATCTCTAGCGGCAGTCCCGGGATACGGACGTTGAAATTGGTCATCGCTGAAGCGTTGATCACCCGCAGCCGGATCCGCTCGCCGGGGGTGAACAGACCAGTCCAGTTGTCAGCGGGACCATGGCCGTTGACGAGATAGGTATAGGCGACCCCAGTCACGTCCGAGATGTCGGTCGGGTCCATCCGCATATTGCCCCATTCGAGGCGGTCCTTCATCGGCTGGTCGCGCCCCGCGAGCAGGCCGGACAGCGTCTGTTTCTGGCGGTTGAACCCGCCCGGATCGAGCTTCAGACGCCGCATGATCTCATGCGGATGGAGCAGGCTATGATCCGACAGCAGGATGACATGCTCGCGATCATGGGCAGGCGTTCCGGCGTCCGCCGGATCGATGACGAGCGGGCCGTAATGGCCCATCTGCTCCTGAAGATTGCTGTGGCTGTGATACCAGTAGCTGCCCGACTGGATCACCGGGAACTCATAGATGAAGGTCTCGCCGGGCCTGATCCCCGGAAAGCTGATCCCCGGTACGCCGTCCATCTGGAACGGCAGCAGCAGGCCATGCCAGTGGATCGAGCTGTCCTCATGGAGATTATTGGTCACCGCGATCCGCACCCGCTGACCCTCGCGCAGCCGGATCAGTGGGCCGGGCGCAGTGCCGTTGACGCCGATCGCGTGGCTCGTGTGGCCGTCGACTGTCATCGAGAGATGATCAATGCTGAGAGCGATATCCGGGCCCGAAACGACTTGTAGACCAGGCGCCGCGCTGGCGGCCCAGCGCGGCAGAAATGCGGACAGTAGCAGGCCCGAGGAGGCCTGGAGCACGCGACGGCGATTAGGGGCGAACATGGTGCTGCATGTAGCCATTACCGGACAAAGAAAAACCCTCTGGCCGTGGCCAGAGGGCTGATCTTTTGAAAAAGCTACAGAAGCTTACTGAACAACCAGGCTCGTGAAATAGACATTGTCGATCCCGCCGAAGCCGGTCCGCTGCTTCAGGGTGGAGTTGATCGCGCCCTTTAGCTCATTCTGGAGCTTGAGCTTGCCTTCGGGTGTCGAGATGGTGAAGCTGTCTTGCTGCGAGAGCACCATCAGGATTGCCGAGCGGATCGGCATTTCATTGTCCTTGAGATTATCGAGGATTTTCTGGTCGTAGAAGGTCGACGCCCCCAGGCCGACCTGGGCGAAGCCGTCGGAATCGCGCAGGTTTGCCGTAAACGGCTGCTCGAAAGTGTAATAGGTCGCCTTGTTGATTTGCACTGAGATGTGACCCGGGATTTTCATCGAGAAGTGACCCGGGTGGAAGGTATGTCCCGCGATGCGGGCCGTGGGTCAAGCGGGTGATTTTTCCTTTCTGGATTTGGGTGCAGCGGAGCTGGCCCTGAACCGGAAGCTG